>JAGXLK010000628.1 GCA_018334735.1 Planctomycetota bacterium
GGAGGATTGGAAAGCTTTCGGAAGCGCTTGACCGGCTGGGGGTGGCCGATAACACCCTCGTCATCTACACGACCGACCACGGCGATTTCTGCGGTGGGCACGGGATGATGGATAAACATTATTCCGGTTACGACGACATCATGCGGGTGCCCCTGATCATGCGCTGTCCTGACGTCCTGCCCGAGGTAGAAGAATACGACGGGTTCGTGTCCCATTCCATCGACCTGGCCAGCACAATCTGCCGGGCGGCCGGCGTGGAAGTCCCCGATACATTCGAAGGACTCGATATCATCGACATGGTGCACGCCGAAAACGATACTCCGCGGGAAGACATATTCTCTATGTACCAGGGATGCCAGATGGGGCTCTGGAGCACGCGTATGGTGCGGGACGAGCGATATAAACTGATCTACCACGCGACCGGGAAACCGGAGTTCTATGATTTAGGCGAAGATCCAGGAGAACTGGACAATCGGGCATTCGACTCAGCGCACCGCGAGGAAATCCACCGTCTGGAGGGGCGTCTCCTGAATTGGATGGAAAGTATCTCCGACCCGCTGCTCAATTCCTGGACCCGCCGGCATATTACGGAATGTTTGCCGTGAAAAACCCCGGACCTATCGCTCTGCGCCACCGCCCAACTCCCGATAGAGCTCAAACACCGCCCTGGCCGCTGCCGGTGCCTCCCAGCATCTGCGAAAACCGGAACGCGCCGCCTCACCGGCAGTGCGCAATCGCTCCGGCGACGACAACAGGTTCTGTAATGTGCTCGCCAGCGCGCCGGGATGTTCCGGCGGGATCAAAAAACCGTCTTCCCCGTGTTCAATGAACTCTTCCATGCCGGTCACAAGAGTTGCAATCGTCGGGCGGCCCGCAGCCTTGGCTTCCAGCAGGACATACGGCATCCCCTCGGCCCGTGATGGCATCACCACAACATCACTGGCCGCGTAGTACAACGGCATCCGGTCGGAATATCCCCGGAACAGAATCCGCTCAACGAGTCCCCGGGACCGGATTTCAGATCGGATCCAGTTTTCCATAGGTCCTTCGCCCACCATCGCGATCTTCATTTCTTCGCGAGCCCGGCGCATTTTCTCGGCCGCTCCCAACAGAATATCGGGGCCTTTCTGCGGGCGGAAACGCCCGGCAAATAAAGCCAGTGGCCCGTCCAATGGCAGCCCGAGCGTTTTCCGTGCCTCCCGTTGGCCTGGACCCAACCATTCATCCGGTAGAAGCCCGTTTGGGATGAGTTCAGCCCGCGCGGGATCAACGGGCATCGAATCAATGAGAAGGTTCTTCTGATACTTGCTCAGCACAACAAATCTGTCAGTCCACCGCGCAGCCAGTCTTTCCAGGCCGAGGTAAGCGCTTCTTTCCAACCCCTTCCCGACGTGAGAGAACGGAAAAACGTGTGGGGTATGAATTGTCGGGCTGCCGCAACACCTTGCAGCCAGCCGGCCGATAAAACCCGCCTTGGCACAGTGCGTGTGGACGACATCAAAGCGGTGCTCATGACAGAGACTCACCACATGTCTCAAAGTCTGAAAGTCGATGGAAGGGTGGGGCTCACGTCGCATAGGAATTTCATGAACTTTCCATCCGTATTCGGACCAACGATGAAAATCCGCCCGCACGTGGGGTGCGCGGTGCGCTGAAACCGCAAGATGGATCTCAAACTCCTCCGGATCAGCATGCCTGAGCAGATAATCCAGATGCCGCAACGTCCCCCCCAGAACCCCTTCCATCGCAATCAAGATTTTTATGTGGTTTGACATAAAACTGGCACGTCTCTCTTATGCTCACTTTGCTATCTCGCGACCAGAATACAGTTTACAACAACATAGTTCCATACCTATTCACTCCAGTATCTCTTCCGCATCCTCTTCGCTCCGTTGCCAGCCTTTGTTTTTCACCCACAGGATCACATCGGACGTTTCGTCGAACCGCAGCAGCAGAAGCGCAACCAGCCCGGTAATCATTGCGGCCAGTGTCGGAATCACACAATGGGTGAGTTTCTGCAACTCGTATTTCGCACTGGGAGGTCGGCGGAAAGTCACGTCGTCCAGGAAAATACCGTTCCGGGGAACCGATATGGTTACGCCATCAATGGCCTGGAAACGTTCCAGGTTCTTGAAACCGAGTTCCGCCGGAGTCAGGTCGATTTTCTGCCAGCCTTCAGGCTCAAGATCAACCTCCTGCTCTACCCGTTTATCACCCGCTCGAAACGCTATCCGGGCCGTGACAGCTTCTCCGGTGCTATTCCGAAGGCGGCACCGGAAAAGTTCGGTCCCCGAGAAATCGAATCCCGACAGGTCGCGTCCCACTCCCCCTGCGGGAATGCGAAGCGCGTAACGGGATGCTTCAACATCGGGCCGTGCATCCTCCAGTAGCGGCGGCCGGACATCCCCTGAATTCACTGATTTCCATGCCGGTCGAACGAAATCCTCGTTCCAGATATCCCCATTGTCGGCCGTACTTACCGTCACATCACGGATATACAGAACATTGGGATCTTCCTGATCAGATTCTGCTTCCCGCCAGTGGAGAGCCTTGAGGCCCGCGGGTTCCGCGAGAGAAAACTCACAATCGGACCAATCACGATGGGAAATATCACCTTCAAATACCGTCTCGAAGCCGCCGTCACGTTCGGCCTCAACCAAGATTCCGCCGGCCGGGGCCCGGGTCATAGCGTGGAACCGGACGAGCACGTCCTCGAGTGAATCAAGTCTCAGACCTGCCAGACGACGGTAGATAGAGCAACGGACGTTGCCGTGCCGTTTGTATTCCATCGCAACGGCAAGATCCCCCGCTGGCGACGGTTCAATTCCGATTTCCGAAGCGTTGACCGAGAACCACGTGTCCGGACCGGTCTCGAAGTTGTTCACAACCACTTTGTGCTGGCGGGTGGCGGTATAGTCAATCCTCCTGTCCACCTCACGATTCACAAGCCAGGTAGCCCCGCCCACAGCGGCCGTCAGCACCAATAGTTTTCCTCCC
>JAGXLK010000629.1 GCA_018334735.1 Planctomycetota bacterium
GGGCGGTTTCCCGTTACCTTCTCTCCGGCCTGGCTCATCGTCTCTGGCCGACATCCTTTCCCGTCGGCACGCTTGCGGTGAACGTCCTGGGCTGCTTGCTGATCGGCGTCACGATGGCTCTCGTTGGCGACGGCCGCCTCATCCCGCCCAATGCACGCCTGCTCCTCCTGGTGGGCCTCCTGGGCTCATTCACCACCTTCTCCTCGTTCGGATACGAAACGACCGAACTTCTCGCGGAGAACCAGTATGTATGGGCGAGTCTGAACGTGGGTGCGAACCTGGCTCTGGGGCTTGCCGCCGTTGTCATGGGACGTGGTGCAGTCCGCCTGCTGCTCGCATAGAGGGAGCAAAATCATGAAGATAGAAGGCGAAGGCAAGCTGTTGCGTGTGTTCATCGGCGAGAGCGACCACTGGCATGGACAGCCTCTTTTCGAAGTTATCGTGCGCAGAGCGCGCGAGGCAGGTATGGCGGGCGCCACGGTTTTGCGCGGGCTGGAGGGATTCGGGGCCGACAGCCGGATGCATACCGCGCGCATCCTTCGCCTGTCTCAGGACCTGCCGATTGTTGTCGAGATCGTCGACAAGCCGGAACGCATCGATGCGTTCCTGCCCACCCTTGATGAGATGGTCACCGAGGGCATGGTGACCGTCGAAGACGTGCATATCGTGGCCTATCGACACAGCGGCGGCAGCTCAGAGGAAACGGGGCATGGCGAGGAGACCAACCGCTGAGCAGCTTTGCTGCTGCGTCAGAACCGCCGGCGAATGAGGTTGCAGCTGATAGCCCAATGGCGCGCGCCAGCGGACAGCCGCATCCACCGCCAGTAGATAGCCTTGTGTGATTGTTTGACGCTTGCGAACAAGGTCCGGAGATGATACGAAGTACGCTGGCGCGGGGATCGAGTTGGTGCGGCGTCTCTCGGCCGAAAGGGAGAGAGTCTTCAGTTCCGTGCGGGCCAGGGCTCTGGCGTCCGATGTCGACCTCTCGGAGAGCCGCCATGGAAGAGGCTATGCGTGCTGCCTGCGAAACGGCCGAAAGGGACCTGAGCGAGCTCCGAAAGACCGCTCGGATCAACTTTTCCCCTGGTCCCCTGTTTACGTCTGTTCCTCCTCCAATCTCTCTCGTAAAACCCCGGCAATTGCCTCGCACCAGCGGGGGTCGGTTTCGGCCCATTCCAGAGCATCAAGTGCCTCGTCCGGCGGAAGACTGCGGGCGGTTTCGGTGATTTCCTTTTGAATTTCTGGATCGTGAGTTTTCCCCCATAGATTGGCCAGCATGACGGCCGCTTGTTCAGGTTTGTATTTATCGATTGTTGAGCGGATCTGGTCGAGGATTTTTGCGCGCCGTCGCAATAACGCCAGGGTCAACAGGCCAGCAACCAGTCCCATTCCTGCCGCGCTCATCAAAGGCACCGTCCCGATGGTCCTCAGGGCAAGGCCGAAGAAAGCCGGGGGTAATAGAGCCATCAGAACGTCTTTTGCCCGAAAGTGAAGAACGCCCGCGCAGATCAGGCCCACTGTCCCACATAAGATGGCTGTCGCTGGCCCATGCGCAGAGATTCCCGCCGCCAGCAGTCCCCAGTACCACGACACAAAAAGAACTATGCCCACAACGCCGGGTAAGCCGACAATCCAGATAAGCAGTGTAAGAAAGAGGCCGGTTATCCCCTTTTGTACGCAAAGAAATACAGAGACTCCGAATAACAGAATCCCGATCACTGCCGGCACGATTGTATGGAACCACTTGTATGATGGGCGAAGAAAAAGTTTGACGGATTTTATCTGCAGGACTCCGGCACCGAGCTGCCCCTGGTTGAAAAGGTTGCCCTTGATCCGTCGGCATACACCTTCCAGGATCCGAACGGCTTCGTCGTGTGAATTTTCCGGGTTTTTTCGCAAGATGAGCGCTAACCCTGCCGTTATCCGTGGAGCAGCGAAAGAAGTTCCCCGCGCTTCCATCTCGCGACGCAGGCGTCTATAAGGCAAATAAACACTGTCGATGAAAGTAATGTCTCCGGAAGCCGAGATGTCGATCCAGTTACCATAATTTGAATGGAGCGATTTCTCTTTTGGTGTAGCACTGGCAACGGAGATAACTCCCTCGTAAGCCGCCGGGTAAAAACGTTCTTCGGAATCCTCGTTTCCGGCTGCGGCAATAATAAGTGCACCGCTTTTGCGAAGCTTTCGAATTAGATTCTCTTCCTCGGCCTCGGGCTCGGGAGATCCCAGACTGATATTGACAAGGACGTGGATTTCGGGATGACGGCGGGTGTATTCAATGATCTTTTGCAGTGCCCGATGGTACGCTTCACGGTCTACATTTCCCGCCGGACTTTCGACTGGAAGGCCAACAACAGGAACTGAGCAGTACCGCCGGATGACGCGCGCCACAAGACTGCCATGATTTACTTTTTCATCCTGTTTTACACTGAGGGCATGGCCTTCAACAAAAGCCGGATCGAGTTTGGAATCCATGACGAAAGCCACGACACCGCCCGAACGGGCGATTTCCTTTGAGGAAGGCCATGCTTCGAGTTGTCCCTCGACCACGGGGGCTTGCCACGATGGCTCGGCGAAAGTAAGGCCTGCTAAGAGCAAGGCTGCCATAGTAGCAAGAGCACCGAGAATCCAGCGCATTTGGAGATTTCACCTTATTATTGTTACAGTTCTTCAACGTTCCCGTAGCTTGACATAGAGGCTCGGTTCCGTCAAATGCTCTCGATTTTTGTTGACAGGCGTCCGGCAGTGCAATAGTGTGAACGAGTGCCAGAATTTCTCCGGAGGCGGTAATGCCCCTTGTTGATTGTCCAGAGTGCGGCCGCCAAATCAGCGAGAAAGCAGCTGTTTGTCCCCAGTGTGGGCGTGTACTAAAGGACAAAAAGCCGGATGTAAAAAAATACCGTGGCTTTGAATGGAAAAGCAATGCTCGGCTTTTCGGATGGCCTCTGGTGCATGTGGCATTTGGGCGGAGAAAGGAAACCGGCCGATTGATGGT
>JAGXLK010000630.1 GCA_018334735.1 Planctomycetota bacterium
AGCGGGAAGCGTTCAGGACGCTCGCCGCTTCTGACCTCTACGTGGAAGGCTGCCGGCTCGGCCGAGCGGGAGAGATAGTCCTCAAATACAAGGACACCGGTCTTTCATTTCAGGACAAAGTCCGGGTAACGGCGGTGGGTGTTCGAATTGCCAGCTTTGCGCAAGGAGGCCGGCCAAAGTATCTTTTTGCAGACGCAGACTACGCGACTTCACTGCGTTTCCAGCTATTGGGGCTGGATTCTGAACAGTGCGGGCTTCTTTCGGTCAAACCTGCTTTTTACGTAAAAGGAAAAGAGAAATTCCACAATAAGGTCGAGCTTGTAGAACGGACAGTTGGGGTGGAAAACCCGGCGGGAGTAGGCGACAATGACCCACAGGGGGCGGATGAAGCTCTGCGGGCGGTTCGAGATCCGGATAAGTTTGAAGAAGCCGAGCACGGTTATGTCTACGAAAGTTACATAAGAAGCGGAGAGTATGCTGAGATAGATATTGATTCATCAAAAGATGCTCCCAAAAGAAAAGACCTTCCTTTCGGTGTGGGGAATACCACAAAGGATGTTTACTTTCGTGTCGCCGTGACGATACGGGTCGGGAAAGTGCAGATCCGGACGGAATCGGACGCGGAGGGGGCGTCGGTAAAACAGTTTGCGGACGGGGACATTCCGGCGGTCGACATTCCGATTTCATATGATGCGGATGCCGACTACCAGCCGCTGCCCAAAAAAGCACTATTTACGGTCAAACCGACCCAGCAATTTGTTGGGGTGGCTGACCTTTACAAAACTTATGTATCCTTAGACGGCTACAGCTGGAAAGAAATATGGGAGCCGTATAAAGCCAATTCGGAAAACATCTGGATTTGGCCCACGCTCCCACAATATCATTACACATTGGAGAAGCCAAAAGGAACCACATTCGGGACGGGGGACGGACATTTATTCAAGAGCGCCACAGCCGGATCGTTAGATGGCTACTGCGCGGCGCAGTTGATAACAAGGAAGAAGACTCTGGGTGCTATTCAACACCCATATAAACCAACAGTCCGTGCGGAAAGTTATCCCCGCCGGGAGGGATCCGGAGTGTGCATCTCTTATGGCGGCAAAAACGGAAGAGTTCAGGCAGGTAGCGGCGAGTGGGTGAAAGATCCCGCCACCGAAGTGCTGCAGGATGTTTTGAATCAGGAGGAAGTGGCGATGGACTACTGGGACCGAAATGCCAGCTGCACGTTGCGTCATTTTAACGGTTCGGCCCGGGTGGAAACGGTCGTTGAGAAAGCAACAAAAGATGGCCAGTTTGCCGATTCGCTTGGTTCTGCCGGTCTTAACGTGGCGTCCATTTTCGCTGGTCCGTATGCGAGCGCGGTGGGGGCTGCAAAGGATCTCTATAATGCGGTCAGTGTGGCGACAGAAAAAGAGGATGGCCGCGCGGCCGAGGCGTTTATGGAACCATCCTATTCGGTGCTGAACCCGGGTGAACTGGGAGAAGATTTTGAAGGTAAGCATAAGCAGGACCGCATCGATCAGGACGCGGGGTCTTTCAGGATTGTCCGAGGTGGCAACGACCATCCATGGAGGGAGCAGGATCTGCAGATTCAGGCCGAAAATCTGTTTGTAGTCACGGGCCAAACGCTTCTGGTCTACGTTGATATTGGAGCCCGGGCTCAGGCGACTGCGGAGGGTTATGGGGATTGGGATTTATGGAACAAATCTGACGCACCTGATTGTCACGCGCTAAGCCGCCTGAAAGAAAGCGAAGAGGTGCATCAGAACTGCATAAAGATATTCAATAGAGGCGAAAGCAGTGACAAAAACTGAACACGATCTGCTGTACCGAGTGAACTGAGGACAATTGGTTTCACGGATTGAGGAATGAGTCGATGAAAAGAAGTGCAATATTGGCCGTAGTTTTTGGGTTGCTGGTGGCGTGTCTGGCGGGATTCTGGTGGCTCAGTGGGCGCTCGAAGCCGCCTGCTGGTCGAGGGAGGAGCAAGGAGGAACAAAAGCAAAAAAAAGATGATGACGCTCTTCCGCCCCTGCTTTTCTGCCAGATGGCCGAGCAAACGCGACGAGAAGTGGGAATCACCGAGAGCCCTCTTGCAAAAAAGGAGGGGAGTAAATATTTATCTGAATATCTCGCCTACGTTACTGAATCGGATGTGCGAGTCGCGATACGGCCGGGATTGTATACTGATGTGCCGTTGATCGAGATGCGATTTTGGAAACCAGGATCCTCGAGCGAATTGGAAAGGGTGAGAGTATCGCACGTGCGTTGGGGATCATGGCTTAATGTGCCTCTGGAGGAAGGTGGCGGTAACGTGAAGGATTGGGGTGGATGTGAGGTTGGCGCAAAGGCGGTTCGGGTGCCGGTGTGCCCTGAGGATAAAGAAACGGATTACATGAAACTGGGTCATCGTCATCTCGTGCGGATGTCCGTGAGCCGGGGCGAGATGTATGAGAGCGTGGTGCGCATTCCGGAGGATATTCCCCGGGGAAAGATGTATGTGATAGATGTGATCGGGAAATATCCCGCCTGGACGTTCGAGCATAAGGCCAGAGACAAGATGCAGGAGCAACGGAAATACATAAGGGGTCAGATCAAAGGCAACCCGCCGGTGCCGCTGAAAGAAATGCGGGTGGAATATTTCAATATAGAAAAAAGGAAGAAACGCAGCACCCATATCGATGCTGATGGCACGTTCAAGGTGAGAGCGGATGATCTTGGAGAGATGCTGCGGGTTACAAAACCTCAGCATACGGGTGTGGGTTGGCTGTATATCCATTCGGTGAAAAAAAGGAAACTCTCCCTCCCGCACGAAGCTGATCTTGTAATGCGGCCAGAAGATCTGGTTGAGTTTCATCTGCAGATTCCCGCCCAACAGGTCAACGATGACCTGGCCAGTATCGGTCTCAAAGTTCACAGGGATGATCGGGTTCCAATGTCGTGGACCAACCTCACTACCCGCTACAAGCATCCGCTGGAGAGTCTGCAGGAG
>JAGXLK010000631.1 GCA_018334735.1 Planctomycetota bacterium
GAAGCGAAATCAGAAGTTTTGATGGAGGAGCGATGAATTTTCTTTTTCCAGCCATGCTGGCCGGTATCGCGGGGATTGCCGTGCCGGTGCTCCTGCATCTGATCGCGCGACATCGTTTTCCCGTGCAGGATTTTCCCTCCATTCGACTCCTCCAGGCCGAAAAACGTTCCAATGTCTTTGCGTTTAAATTGGTCGACAAAGCCCAGTTGCTGCTCCGTGCACTCGTTCTGTTATTGCTGGCGCTGGCGATGGCCCGGCCGTTTCTCGACTCACCGCAGGAAAAACCGCCCACGTTCAACCGGGTCGTCGTGCTCGACTGCTCTTCCAGCATGAATATGAGTGCCGGAGACGAGACGGGAGAGGCGTCTCAACGGGTAACTTTGATGGAGGTGGCGAAAGAAAGAGCAAAAGAATTGCTCTCGGAAGTTGAAGAACCGGGACATTCCGCTTGCGTGTTCGCCGGCCCCGCCTCAAATGCCAAAAAGAACAAACGCACCCTTCCGGCAGACACAACAATCCGTGAAACCGGGAAAAAGGCCGCATTGTTGCCCGGACACGCCGGATCAGTATCCGTTGCTGTAAACGCCACAACCATTGACGGCGAAGGCGAGGGGCTGGTCGCGGCTTTGGGCCGAGCTTGTGGATTGCTGGAAGGACGTCACGAAATACGCTCCCAGATAGTGGTCCTTTCGGATATGCGCCGCTCGGCGTTTGCGGCGAAAAATCAGGCCGATATCGAAAGAATTAAACGGGTTAAAAACGATCTGGGAGATCGACTCGATATTGTCTTCGTCGATGTTCGAACCACTGCGGGATCGAATTTTGGCCTGGTAGAAGGTTACGTGCGCGGCGGTGAGTCGCAGGTTGGGGAAGATGCACACGTGGTGGCACGGATCGAGCATTTTAGCGAGAAACTGGTCGACACTTCGGCGGGCGGAACGAAGTCCGATTCGGAAGACGAAAGTGAAAAAGAAAACGAACAAAAAGCGCATGCCAGACTGCGTGTCGGAAAGCAAAAGGAACCGTTCGTCAGGAAAATAGCACTCCAGCCGGGTTCCAGCGCTGTGGTCGATATGACCACCCGGGTCAATAAGGCGGTCGAAACGTACGCCCAGATCTATCTGCAGGATCCTGAGGGCGCTCCGGAAACGGACAGAATGGTAGCCGATGATCGGTTCAGTGTGCCGCTGGAAGTGGCGGATGTGCTGCGGGTTCTGATCATCGACGGAACGGCCGTTGAAGTTGGGGGGGAAAGCGAAACGGATGACACGGAAGAATCTGGTTTTTCAGGGGGGCTCGCCGGAGATGTGCCGGTCGCAGAAAAGGAGGAGACCGGGGATCCCGCCGGATCGATCAGCGGTGTCAGAATTCTTGAATACGTTTTAAATCCCACCCGCAAGCTGGGACGCGGTGGCGGAACCGGAATCAGCCCAACTGTCGTCACCCCCGAAGGGCTGGCGAACCAGACTCTGAGCAAATACCAGATTATTTGTCTCTACGATGTCACCAGCCTCGCGGAACAGGCACTGACCGACCTGGTGACGTTTGCGGAACAGGGTGGGGCGCTGCTTGTTATTTGTGCGGAAAAATGCAACCCGATGAAATTTAACCGCACTTTGGCCGCCGCCGGAGCGGGAAGTGCCGATACCGGACCGCGAGAGATGATAGCTCCTGCGCGGATCGGGAATGAAATATCCCTTGATTCACCGGTGGGTGTGGCGCTGCAGGGCGGGGGCACTGCGGATATCCACCCGATTGTGGCCCCGTTTCGAGACCAACGCCGGGGAGACCTGTCCGTAGTGCGATTCTCGAAACTCCGCAAGATCCGCGGGCTGGCGAACGGCGCACAGGTTATTATGCGGAGCGAGCCTCCTGAGAAGAAAAAGCCCGGCATCCCGCTGGCGGTGGAACGAAAACTCGAACGCGGCCGGATTATCATGTTGACTTTTGGTTTTGAGCTTGATCGTGGCAACGTGGCGCGTACGCGGGTTTTCCCCGTTTTGATGTGGAGGACAGTAGATTATCTGGCAAAAAAACTGGAGCGTAAGCCACCGGATGTCCTCACCGCCATGACGCCGGCGGTCCTCGATGTTTCCGAGCCCCGGTTTTCGTTCGTGGATGAAGTGGAGCTGGTTGCGGTCGATATGAACAAAAAGGAGGGCGACAAAGACGCTGAAGACAGGGAAAGCGGGGCTGTCCCATCGTGGAAGACATCGAGCACCCCCCTTCAAAAGCCCGTGAGACTGTCGATAGGGGAAGATCGGACGGTGTTCGTGCCGGGACTGCCCGCCGGGCTCTACCGTCTGCAGAAAGTTCAACCGGAGGGTGAAGCGCCGATGTTCAGCGCGCATTCCCGATACGTTGCGGTCAACCCCGATCCCCGGGAAAGCACCCTCAGCCTGGTTTCGGACGAGGAGCTTGAGGAGATAGCAGGTCCCGGGTGGTCTCAAGTGAAGGTGGGCGAGACCGTGAGTTTCGCCCCCGAAGGCTGGGAGGCCTGGAAATGGCTCGTTCTGGCGCTGGTGGTGGTCTATGCGGGTGAAGGGCTGATCGGGTGGTGGCTCAGTGTGCAAAGAGAAAAGAAAAGATCCGAAGAATTGTCTCCTGCTGCGGGAGAAGGAACCGAAGCATGAATGTTATCTACTGGCTGCTGGGTCTACGTGACCCCGGCTCAGTTATCAAGGTGACAGAATGGGCCTGGCATGTGGCCAGTACGCCGGGGCTGCTCGTTCTGCTGGTAGTTGCCGCGGTGGCGCTGGTGATTGCTGCGCTGAACTTGTTGCCGCAAAACGTTATGCCCTGGACGACCCGTTTCTCACTGACTCTGGTTCGGATTGCTGGTTTTGCCATATTGTTGCTGATGCTTGCTCAGGTAGAACTTGGGCTGACCGTTCACCGCGAGGGACTTCCACGAATCGCTGTGCTAACAGATATCTCCGGCAGCATGTCGGTGAAAGATGAATCCGGTGGGCAATCCCGTTTGGTCTCTCCC
>JAGXLK010000632.1 GCA_018334735.1 Planctomycetota bacterium
AACAAATGGCCCTTCGGAAGGTTGAACCCCAGCCACGTGCCGACAACTACGTCCTTCCCGACCCCGATATCGGCGGTCTGCGGATGAAATTTGGCAAACTCAGCTCCGTTTTCTCGTCCAATTCCTACGGCTACACTCTGGCCGGCTCCCTGACGCCGCAAAGCGGATTGGCCGGGGCCTATCCAATGGTCCGGATCGATCCACTGGCGCACAATCCGAAATACCAGTTCAGCAATTACCACATCGCCGGGCTCAAAAAACCACTTTCCATGATTGACATCCATGAGAAGTCCGCTGCCGCCGCGGGTTCATACGTGCCCCATGATCAGAAAACGACCTGGCGGGACCCTCATCGGTCCGGTCCCTGGCAGGTGCGGCAAGCGTGGCTTTTCCTGCCCGACCGGCTTGTCGGCCTGATGACGCTCCGGACCACCGGGGAAGCCCACGCGCGTAACGCCGAGCACATCTTCCGGCTCATGACCGGCGAGGTGAGCCCGGCGGGAGATGCCGCCTTCGAGGCTGGAGACCTGCGTCTGCAAGTGGGCCCCACGAATTTGTCGCACCTACTGGTCGAACCGGCCAGGAAATATTCCATGAGCACGGGGGAGCCCTGGCAACAGGTGGTTCTGTCGGACAGGAAACGCCCGTCGAAGAAGGAGGCGCGGGAAGAATCGAAAGATGACAACGCTATTCTACCACTCCAGGACTACGAAACCGGCAGATGCTTTCACAGTCTCGTGGAGATCCGTCGTATCAACTCGCCAGATGCGCACTTAGGACTTGTCTCCCAGGGGGAAGACTTGCTGGCTTTCGAGGCAGAGATCGGCCCTAATCGTTATTTGACGGTCGCGAATTTTGCCGACGGGGATGAGTCGGAAATCATCGCCTGGGAAGGGAAGAAGCTACCCGTCCGGCCGCAAACCGTGAAACTCGTGAGAAGTCCGCAAGATTGAATGTGTTCTTTTCGTTTGTAGACGAACTCTCGAAGGAGAAACAAAACAATGTCGTTTGATTCAGACAAAGAGACATCTGCCGATCGTAGCCCGTCAGCTCCCCGTCCCCCGGACCACATGGAGAACGTGACGCTGGCCGTCGGCAGCGGAGAGGAAATTGATGAGGGGTTTGTCAGTTTTGCATCCCGGATTGGTGCCACGCATATCTCTCTCGGTGGACTTCCATTCCGCTATGACGCTTTCCTGCCCGATAACAGTCGACCGTATCCCAACTGGTCGCAGAACAGCCTGAGTTTGTTCCGTATCTGCCCGCCGCCGGCTCTTGCAGAATTTATGCCGGATGAGGTGATCGCGCGCAATCAGAAGGTGCTGGATCAGCGTGTTGAGTTGCTACGTCAACATGGTCTGAAGGCCGTGTTCAACGCTTCGGAACCCCTGTATCTGCCGGAACCGGTTTTCCGTGAGCATCCCAACTGGCGCGGCGGGCAATGTGAACTGGGACGCATTGCCACCACCGCGTATTTCACACCATCCATCGATGATCCCGAAGTGCTGGAACTGTATGAGGAAGCGGCGCGACTGCTCTGCGAGCGATACCCCGAGATTGACCGGTTCTTTTTCTGGACCAACGACTGTGGTGCGGGCCTGCAATGGTCGACATACCAGTATCCGGGCGTTAACGGACCCACGAAATACCGTCACCGCGGCCCGGGAGAACGGATCGCCGGCTGGCTGCAGGCTATCCGCAGGGGCGCTTCTGAGGCCGGGTCGGACGTGGACATTAATCTGAGCACCTTCACGTTCCCGCCGGCCGAGACGGAAGCTATACGCGCCAAATTCGGTAAAAATCTGTATCTGAAAGGCGTGAACGGAAAAGGCGACCGGTTCTGGACGGCCGGCGCCGGGCCGGGCGCTTCTTTTCACGGATTCCTGCTGGATCTCCCCGATCCCTTCTCCTATGTCCGTGGCCTCCAGAAGGTATACGGTGAGGATGGAGGAGCACGGCGCAAACTCTCCATCGGCGGTCACTCGTCCTGTGTTTTGCTCAAAACATTCCTGGAGCAACCCGGCACGGGTGTCGTTCATGAAACCGAAGTTGTACGCCGCGCGGCGGCGCAGATGGTAGGCGATGATCATGCCGATGCCCTGGTCGGCGTCTGGCGGGCCGTGACAAAGGCACGACACGCGATGAATCAGGTGCGCCAGCGCGGGGGCGTTTCGCCGCTCACCGGAGAAGTTCTGGCGCGCTGGCTGGTCCGCCCCCTTGTGCCGCGTCCCGAAGCGCTGACCGACGAGGAGACCGCGCCGTTCCGCGATTACATCTTCAGCAAGGCGCCCGACAAAGACATTGACGACCTCTGCATGGTCCTGGGGAAACCGGTCTTCATCGGGAGCTGTGCGGTGTGGATGGCGCGCTGGGCGCTGCAGGAAGCGGTTGATACGTTGCGCAGCGCGCAGCGTAAAGCCAAAGGTGTCGCTGCCGAACTCAGTGAACCGGGACCGATAGATCTGCTGACCGCACGGATCGGGGCTTTTGCCTGCGTTCTGGAAGATGCGCGCCTGGCGATAATGTATCAGCACGCTCTGAATACGGCCGATCAGCCCCGCTACGGGCGGAACGTCTGGGATTTTGATGATAACATTTACTACGACCAGAGGGCTTTGACCATGCGACGTATCGCCCGGGAAAGTCTTGACAACACGGCCGAACTGATTCGCCTGATCGAGCCTCATGACGAACCGGTTCTGGGGGTGGCCCCGAGTGCCGAAACAGAGAGCGTCTTCCAGTTCGGCCCTGACCTTGCGCAGCAGTTGCGCCACAAGCGAGAGGTGATGCTGGACCACTGGCCGGAATATGAGGTGCTGTATCCGACCAGCCGTAAAAATGAATACGAGCCGTATGTGCTGCGAAAGTCCTCACGCAAGATGGATGATGGAAGCGCGGAGGAGGAAAGAGAAGGCGATTGAGAATCGGCGCTGAAGCCCCTTTCCGTCCGGCACCGATTTTTCGCAGGCTACCGCTGGCCTTGCCTCCC
>JAGXLK010000633.1 GCA_018334735.1 Planctomycetota bacterium
CACCGTCTTCAACCATTTTCGTCGACCCGGCGACGAAAATCCCCATGTCACTATGGGGCGACTCTACAACGAACTGGGTATTGATCTTTGCAGGGGATATTGCACCCCGCAGACCCCCGAGGAGAGAAACGAAGCCCAAACCCATTGGCCCCGTAAAGATGTTCAGTCCCCGGCCGACCTGCAAGAAGAGTTGAATACCCCCGCGAACGATTCATGGGCTGAACTCAAACCCCAACTTCTTGGGCACTATCGCTGGATGCGGGATAATCTTTCTCCTCGCACTATGTTCGTTCCCAGCGGCGGCACCGGTCTGACAGATCTCTACACCAGCGCCGGATTCCAGCCTTTTTGCGAATGGTGCAAAGATTATCCCGGGCTCATCCGGTCTGTGCTGGGAAAACGCGCCAGAGAAAACGCAAAGTGGGCCCAAACAGTGGCACAGGAACGACTTTGCCCCCTTTTTTTCCTCGGGGAAGACATCGGCGGCAAAAATAGCCTGCTCTTCTCACCGGAATGGCTCCGTCAGAACTTTTTCCCCAACCTCGCCCTGAACATCGAACCGCTCGCCACTGCCAATATTAAAGTCATATTCCACAGCGACGGCTACATAATGGAAATTCTTGACGATCTGGTGGAAATGGGTATCGCAGGCCTCAACCCTATCGAACCAATCGCGGGTATGGATATTAAATATCTCAAAAAACGTTATGGCGAGCGCCTTATACTGGTCGGAAATGTCGACTCCAGCCATACTCTTGTCCGGAAAAAGCCTCGCGACGTGCGGCGCGCTGTCAAAGATTGTATCAGAGCCGCTTCTCCAGCAGGAGGGCATTTCATCGCGTCTTCAAGCGAAATTACGCCCACTACCCCACTGAAAAATATCTTCGCTTTCTACGAAGCCTGCCATACTTTTGGACAATACCCCATAGATTTGTAAGCAGTCATGGATAAATATTCTCAGACTTCCTTGTTGCCGGCGGTCCCGGCAGGGCTATCTCCGGCATACCCGCCTTATTCCTTGTGCTGCATTCTGAGGGAGCGGTAATCGCGCAGCCATACCTTCTGGGATGCCCAAAGGCGTTTCCCCGTGCGGGAACGTCCTCAGCGCTTGAAACGTCGGGCGCATTCCGCTACTGCGGGCAGGAAAAATAAACCGCGAAGACCTACCCCGCCACCAGGCCGAAAGATTCCAACCCGGTTTGGTCGTTTTCAATCCACCTCAAACCGCCAGCGACCCCACAAATCGGGCCGCAACGCGGCCTCTCCCGGCACATCCGAGATGATGCCGGTCGACTTGTTGTGCCAGTAAAGACGATGAATCGTCACTCCCCTGCTGCCGCGAAGAATCCCGAGGTCACCCGCGATGACCAGCCCGTCGCGTGGTTTCAGGCCAAGGACATCCAGCGATACCGAAACCTCGAAGTTGCCATCCCTGCCCGCAAGCTCGACCGAATCGCTCACGTTCCGGACGCTGTCAAAGGTCACCGTTCGCCAGGGAGAACTGAACGGAACCGCCTCGTCCGCCGGCGCTTCGGGGTCGACCGGGCGGTAGAGCACGGCCTTTGTTTTCCCCTCCACCTCCGTGATCAGCAGGCGCAGATCGCCCGCTACGGGATCTTTCCGCTCGGGATCAGCCGTCGGATCGGTAGCTAACTTCAGGTCGAGCGCACCGCCGGTCTTGAAAAGCGACTTCCAGGATTCGCCAGTGTTCTGCAGAAGTTTCGGAGAACCGGTCCGGAACGCCGCGAATAACCGGTCACCAGCAACAGCCAGCGCAGCATCGGCCTTGAGTTCTTTGATGCGTCGTTTGTATTCTCCGATTCGCACCCACTCAGCACCGGCCCAATCCCCCAGTTTCCCGTCAACTTCAGGTGGCTCATCGGCCATTCTAACTGTCAGCGTCTTCCGCCCCCGCCGCTGGATCCTCTGTTTTTCGACGCGACGCCGATATGCACTGGCTTCGGCGAGATGTTCAGGAGTTACGCTGATCCTTTGTTCCGGCAGACGTCGGACCGACTCGAGTCCGTCTACCCGCAGGATACTGCAGTGGCCTTTGCCGGCTGTCAGGTAGATCTCGCCCTCGGACTTGACGATGGTCGGCCAGAAATGCTCGGTAATGAAACTGACGTCTTCGATGACCATCCCCGGTTTGGCTTCAAGCAGATGCCACGGGGGCGCGGAACGCTGGTCCCGACCGAGCGTCTTCACGAAAAGACCGTCGACTGTCATCAGATAGACGTTCCCGAAGTTGCCGTTGATCGCCCAGATCGGCCCCGCTTCTCCGTCCGCCGGTTCCACCGGATGACCCAGAATCCGTGTCGCCCCGATGATCTGTCCGGCATGTTGTGGTGTCGGGGAACTGTGCGATGCATGGAGTCCGGGCCATCGGTTCGGATACGCCCATTTCAGCGTGCCGTTCTGATAACCTCTTATCGGGCCGCCCGTTCTGACAATCCAGCCATCGGGTGCGTCGATGGCGACCCTGGCACCGCTTGTGAAACCGGTCGGTATTTTGCCGGCGACAGCGCGTTCCGCTTTGCTCGCATCGTAAACAGGCACACCGGCGTCGGTGAATCGCGTGGGACTGAGCCGATCCGTGAACGTAAACATCATCGTCAGATCCCGTCGGATGTAGCCCTGTCCCACGGACGGACTTTGCAGCACACGGAACGTCACTTCATCCGGCTGCAACTGGTGATCAAGATTGAGATCGGACCACGCGAACAACAGTTTTCTGCTCTTGCCACGATCTTTCCAGTCAAATCCCTCCGGCAGACGGTCTTTGAACCGGTGTTCTTTCAAAATTCCCCAACGCCGTGCGGACCCGACGGCAGCGACGGGACGGGCCTTGTTTTTTCTGACCAACCAGACTCCGACAATGGAGGGCGAGGTCGTGGGGCTGCTGTTGAAAGCGTTGGTCATGTAGTGGTGTCCGCGGTGGTGAATCGCGCGTTGCGGCGCGACGGGCGTGCTGTGATGACCG
>JAGXLK010000634.1 GCA_018334735.1 Planctomycetota bacterium
AGATCCGCCGCCCGCAGTGTAAACCACATCCCCAACGTCCCCGCCCAATTCCTCGAACAATTCAACTGACATTCTTTCTACGCACGCCACGCCTTCCAGATAAGACGTAAACAGTTCCAGCCGGCTATCGGGATCCCCGACCATAAAACTTTCCGCTTCGGCGCACGCAAACGGGAACCGTTCCCCTCGCCCGACCAGGGGGTAACACAACACATTGGTCGGGCTCGATTCAAGAGCGATTTCTGTGAATTGTTCGCGTTCCGTTTCCTTGAATTCTCGCTCTATGCACTCGGCACCGGTATTGCTCGCCCCGCCGGGCCACCACCACCCTTCCGGATGTCGGTGGCAGTAAAAGCGTCCGTCAGGATCGACGAGCAGTTGCCGGGAAACTGCCTTCACCACCAGCGTTGTGCCGATAGTCGTGTTAAAATCCCCCGGCGACACAGCCCCGCTCGACATCTGCGAAGCGCATCCATCGGTTAATCCCGCCACCACCTCAGCACCACCTGTCAGGCCCAGCTCGCGAGCATGCTCGTCTTTGATCTTGCCGACAAATGACCCCGTCGTCTGGACGCGAGGGAACTTCTCCGCGGGCAATTGAAGTCCGGAAAAAAGGTATTGCGGCCAGCGCCCGTCGACCACATCATAACCATATTTCAAAGCATTCGTCTGATCGGTACGCCCCCATTCGCCCGTCAACCAGCCGATAATAAAATCAGTTGGCGAGACGAAAAAAGCTGCACGATCAAAAATTTCCGGTTCATTGTCCCGAATCCACAGGATTTTTGGCAGGGCGTAGGAGCTCTTGATGCGATAACCCAGTTTACGTGCCACGGCCTTGCCCGCCTCCGCAGCCGCCACAGCCTGTTGCTCTGACCGACGGTCGCTATACATAATTGCGGGGCGGAGCGCATTTCCGGTTTCATCAACGACGCATAATGTGCCACTTGTACTCGTTACCCCAAAGCCCAGCGGTTCATCAATCCGGCCCCCGAATGCTTCGATAGCTTTTTTGGTTGCTCGACTGACGGCCTCTTTCCAATCCGCCGGTTTCTGTTCAAACCACCCTCCCGGCAAACCGCTCAACCGCAAATTTAGAAACGACGATTCCCCGCGCGCCTCAATTTCACCAACACGGTTCACAAAAATGACACGCGCGCCCTGAGTCCCCACATCAATTCCGCAAAACAACATTATAATCACCAATTATTAACTGAAAACTATGGTGTTTCAGGCGCAGAAATCCGTCGGTATACCAGCGGTCGGGTGGAAAGAACATGGATGAGATTCTCGGGCGCCGCCTCTGGCCCGACGATGACGATTTTTAATCCGGTCTTATCCACCCAGGAACGGCAGCTTCCGTCCGGCATCGCCGCTGCCAGTTTTCTGACCTCCTCCGGAAATCCTTCGTCAGAAGCTTCCTTTTTGTCAACCCATAAGACATTCAGTTCGGAGCTGTCCAGGAGCGGATATCTTTCTATTACTGGCAATGAAGCTCCAACCAGTTTCTCCAAATGCAACTTTAAGGCTCTGAGGCCTTCCGGAAATTCTTGACCGTTAACATTCCAGAAGGCACATTTGCCTTCCCCCTCGGCCAGCACAATTCGCGATTTCCAGTAAACTGTATTATGGTTAAGAACCTTCTCAGGCAACGCCCGTGCCTTTATCAGCAATCTGAGCGCTTCTCCTTTTAATTTCCGAAAAGCCGCTATGCTATTGGTTCGTTCCGAACCGTTGATAGTCCCCAGGGAAATCTGGCCGAAGGGTATCTTTTTCCGCTGAACCCGTATTCGACTGCTGTTGTCGGCTCCGAACAATCGTTCTAAACCTCCAAAGACTTCGGCCCTGCTTGTATTTTCCGTTCTGCTCTCACTCGAGCTGGCAAGCAAACGCACCTTAGCATCTCTCGCCGTTGCAAAAACCGCCGCTTCTTCCCGAGCATCGCGCAGGACATGCCAGAGAAGTTCCTGGGTTTCCATCCCCGCGACGGGACGATTTTGCACAACAACAGCCCCTGCCATGCCTTCCCAAACTGCTCCCACGAACCGCCTCCGAAGCTCCAGGGCAGCTCGTTCCCAGCTTTGCTCCCTGGGATCACAAAAAGTCCAGAGGCTATCCTCTTTATGCAATTTTCCATCTTCTATCAGCTCATCGACACGTTCTTTTTGAGCCCCCCCGCCAACGAGCCAGTGCATCGGCGTGCTTTGTTCCCGAACAAAATCATTTCCCAGCCGCTGAAATCGCCGCAGACAGATAGCGGGGCGAAAACCAATTTCTTTCAAGCTATCTATTTTGCCGCTCAAATTGGGTCCCAACCACAAAATCCACGAAGGTTGGCCCGCCGCCAGCATTCCGCCAGGAATGGGACCTCTAACGGCAACTTTCTCGGCCGTAGCGAGGCTTCCACCGGGGCAAAAAATACCGCTCAGGTCCAGTCCGCTTCGCTCCGATTTTTGAAGAATTCCGTCTAAGTTCTGCGCCGCAGAAACTGCGTTTACTCGCCAGCTTGCAGCGCTCACACTATAATCCGACAGACGTTCAAATACGGCTTGTCGCGGCACGGTTTCCTGATCGAAACCATCCATATACCAGAAAGCGAATCCATCTTTGCGAGATATTGTGACGGGGAATACCCGAACGGCAAGCGGGATTTGAAGAGCTTTTTCGGCAGCTTCCAAAAACACCTTACCGCTATAACTTCCCGGCTCGAGCCGAGAGGCGTCAACAGTCAGCGCAAACCACAACTCCGCCCCTGTCTTCAGTGGTTGTTTTTCCCATGGGATCAAGCGCGGGACTCCAGAAACCGGGATTTCTACCTTCCACAGAAAAGCCGAGGCGGGATGAAGGGACCTGGCAGATTCTCCCGTGCTGCTTGCAAGACTCGCGCGGAATGTTTCCAGATCCTGAAGCGCCGAGATTCGGAAGAAAACAGTTTCTTTTTCCCTTCGGAAGAGAGAAATTTCGACCGGAATATCGCTGCCC
>JAGXLK010000635.1 GCA_018334735.1 Planctomycetota bacterium
TTGTGCACCGGCACGGAGATTGTAGAGCCGGGGGAGGAAGTCGGAGATGGTCAGATCTATAACAGCAACGGGTCTATCTTAAACAGTCTATTGAAACCTGTCTCAGAGAAAGTGAAATATCTCGGAACGGTCGGGGATGATCGGGAACAGCTCTTGAAATTAATCGAGAAAGGGCTTGAAGAAGATTTACTTGTCATTTCCGGGGGGGTATCGATGGGGCAATACGATCTGGTACCGAAGTGTTTGGATAAACTCGGGGTTGAGAAGATATTCCATAAATCGGCTATGAAACCCGGCAAACCGACATGGTTCGGCCGCAAAGACGACACGCTTATTTTCGGGATGCCCGGCAATCCTCTGTCCTGTTTTGTCGTGTTCCATGTGCTGGTGCGTCCTGTCATTGACCGGATGATCGGGATTGAGGAGTCGGGGTTGGAGTACAGTACGGGCCGGGTAACGGAAGGTTTTTCGAATAAGGGCAAGCGAGAACATTTCATCCCTGCGACACGGGAAACAGAAGAGGCTGAGACTTATCTCTCCAGGTTGCCGCACCACGGCAGCGCGGATATCATGGGGTCTGCGAAGGCGGATGTTTTGATATCCCTTCCTATTGGTTGCGATGGCGTAACCGAAGGTGAAATTGTCCGTTTTATCCAGGTTTAGTGCCGGCGGTTACAATGTATAGGCAGATGACATTTCGCGGCGGTTTGTGCTTTTTGGCTTTGGCTGTAGTTGGCCTATTGATTGTGCCGATCTGGCTGTGCGGCTGCTGTAAGCAGGATGCAACGAATGCCGGGGCGGTGACCTCGGGAGAGAAATCGAGGTGTTTTAGAGACGGTCAATACGTGGGCGTGGCCAGAGGCTACGGTGGGCCAATTCGTGTGAAGGTGTCCATAAACGTCGGGCAGATAAAGAGGATCGAGATCGTTGAGCAGTCGGAAAGTATGACGCAGGGAGCTTTGGAGAAAATCCCGCGTCGAATTGTTGAAAAGCAGACGGTTCAGAATATTGATACGGTAACAGGTGCCAGTTTGACATCAAAAGCTGTTTTAAAAGCTGTTGAGCGTGCTCTTGAGAAGGCTGAGAGCAAATAACGAAAGGTTTTCTTCAGCCCGCGAGATTCGGGGAATTCTTTGAAAGCGTCTTGACAAAAATCATTTGACCAATTAGGTTTTGGAATTGCCTCTGCTATGTTATGAAGAAGGACCGAGGGCTTTTGAACTTGATATTTGGCATTGTTTTCGAGTGGTATCTGGTTACGGCGGTTGAGCAAGAGGCTGTGATGTCGCCGATCGGCTCCGGTGAAAAAGGAGTACCTTGGACAATGGAGTGTTCTGTGGCCAGAAGAGCGCTCAAAACAGGATCCGCTGAGGTTTTCCATCTGTAAAAAGGGAGATGTACAATGAAGCTCGTTTTGCTCGGTGATAGTATTACGCAGTCTTATAAAGATCTTGTGGAGCAGAAAGCAGGCGATGAGAACGAAGTCTGGGCTCCAGACGAAAATTGTGGTCATAGTTTGATGCATCGTGAGAAACTTTATATGTGGTATATTGCTCCGAAGCCGGACGTTATCCATTTCAATTGTGGGATGTGGGATTCGGCGAAGCTGGCTGACGGTGTGAGCCGTTTTTCGGTGAATACCTACGCATACAATCTGCGTCTCCTCGTCAAACGCGTGCGTCAGGCAACCGATGCCAAACTGATTTTTGGCACGACAACTCCAATCTTAATTCCCAAAGATGATACGCCCCCCGAAATGTGTTCGGTAGACACAACGGTCATTAAGTATAACGACACCGCCCGCGAGGTTATGGAAGAGAACGATGTTGAGGTGAATGATCTCTTCCAGGCTATCATGGATAATGGTTTCCACGAATGTATCAGCCAGGACAAGTTGCATATGACCGATCAGGGCAACGGAGTCCTTGCCGATGCGGTCGTAAATGCCGCTTTGGGTTAATAACAAAAACGGCTAAAAATGGCGTTGTCCTGTGTTTGGGCCCGGGAATGGGGGCGAAACAAAAGACGTGAGGGAATTGATCCCCATTCTATTAGCAGCGGTTTTCGTTGCGGCTGGCTGTGGCTCTTCTCGCCCACCGCAGAGGCAGGCGCCGTTTTTCGAAACCGGCTTCAATTGAACGGAATATGGGAAAGGGCAGTGGGACCAGGAGGAGAGATTCCTGGAAAAGGCTGGGAGAAATGTCGCGTTCCACATCGCTCCCGGGAATTCAGCCGGAGACTGGAGTTCAGAACGCGGGCCCATTCGAAACAACGGCAAGGTCGCCGGCAGGCATCCTGCCTGTCAACGGTTGGGCTGCGAGGAGAGAAGTGTTCTTGTTGCCGGAACTTCCTCCCCTGCACTTCTACAAGATTTGCCCGCCTCAAGTCCCCCTTCGTCCGCCTGAGCGGACTCAGCTGAACTCGAGTCTGCAGGATACGCGGTCGAGAAGCGGAGTTGCAAGCTTACAGAATGATTGACACCAGATATGGGGTTTATGTTACAACAATCTGTAAAGACTTTTCCGAAGGAAACTTGAGGGATTTGCGCCCGGCTCTGTTCGGGAGTCGGTGGCAATCTCAAGCCAGTCCAGCGTTGTCAAACAGGGAAATCCCCCACAGCGCAAAGTCCTCGTATGGGCGGTGTCCGCTTTATTCGCTGTCGGCGTTTTGTTACAATCGAGCCCCTGAAGGAAGTTCCTTGCTGGATTCCCCCGAAAAGTTGATGAGCTGGCACCGACTATGTCCAATAAGAATCCCATGTCTTTGACCGGAACTGAAGACCGCCTGCCGGGACAATGGCGGTACTGGACTCATCTGCATGAGAGCGCACGACGATTGTTCAGACTGTACGGGTACGGGCAAATAAGCACTCCCATTATCGAATACACCGACCTTTTTGTAAAAGGTACAGGCGAAACAACCGATATTGTTGAAAAGCAAATGTACAATGTCGGTGGAGAGGATGAAGATGATGTGACAC
>JAGXLK010000636.1 GCA_018334735.1 Planctomycetota bacterium
ACCCTGAAATGGGCGGAAATGTGCAAGGAAGCGCATAGCAAAGAAGATCAGGCGCTCTTCGCGATCGTGCAGGGCGCGCAGTTCGAGGAATTGCGCGGACGGTGCGCGGAGCGCCTCGTTGAACTGAACTTCGATGGGTATGCCATCGGGGGCGTCAGCGTGGGCGAAGACAAATCCTTGCGGCGAAAAGTCGTTGGATTCACCACCCCGATGTTGCCGGAAGAGAAGCCGCGTTATCTGATGGGAGTCGGTTTCCCGAGCGATTTACTCCATGCGGTCGGGCAAGGGATCGATCTATTCGATTGTGTCGCTCCGAGCCGTATGGGCAGGAATGCCACGGCTTTTACCGAAGAGGGGCGTCTGAGGTTGAGGAACAGCGCATTCCAGGACGACAGGCGCCCGATTGAGGAGGCTTGCGATTGTTTAACGTGCCGGTTATACTCTCGCGCATACCTGAGCCATCTATTTCGCGCTCAGGAAATGCTCGGGCCAATTCTTTTGACCATTCACAATATCCAGTTTTACCACCGCATGATGCTGGCGGCGCGAGAGGCAATCAATGCCAATTCATTTGCGTCGTTTTGCAGCGAGTTTTTGAGCCGGTACGCTGATTGAAAGGAACGTTTGATATGCTGACACAGCTCGGGAAGCATCTGTTAATTTTCGCTGGCGCGAATGGAGGTGGGGGACAATCTGGCGGAGGCGGAGGAGGCGGCGCGGGCCTCTCCTTTTTCGTGCCAATGGTGCTGATTGTTATTGTTTTTTTCTGGTTGACCCATCGTTCGGATAAAAAACAAAAACAGGAACGCCAGGAAATGCTGGACAGCCTGGGCGAGAACGAGCGCGTTGTGTCGATAGGAGGCATTCACGGAGAGATTGTAAAAGTTAAGGAGGATTCTTTCATCCTCCTGATCGATAAAGACAACAATGTCCGCATGGAAGTCAGCAAAGGAGGAATATCTCGCCGGGAAGGTGAAGAAGAAGAGGAATGATTTCCGACATCTGATCGGCCGATGAACGGAGCCAACCGGACGTTGAGGTGTTTCGTGTGGCACGGGCAAGCAATGATTTTACTTGCCCGTGTTGCTCATTGTAGATATATAGCCCGGTCATCTGAGCGAAATGCGGGACAGCAAGCGTTGTGGCCGGGATTTCCCGGCTGTGATATGGAGAGTTACTGATGCGAGTTTTCGGAATCGGCGATCTGCACCTTTCATTCGCTGTGGATAAGCCGATGGATATATTCGGGGAAGAATGGACCGACCACCCCGCGAAAATAAAAAAAACCTGGCAGCAGAAAGTAGGGCGTGACGATCTTGTTTTAATTCCGGGGGATTTGAGCTGGGCGATGCGGTTGGAAGAAGCGAAGCCTGACCTGAATTTTATTGGGTCGCTGCCCGGACAAAAGTACTTTATCCGGGGCAACCATGACTTTTGGCTTTCGGGTCCCAAGAAGGTCCGATCCGCCCTGGATCCCACGCTGCATCTCGTGCGATTTGACGCTCATGTCTACCAGGGAATCGGAATCTGTGGAGTGCGGGGCTGGCCTTGGCCCGGGTACCCTGAGTATGGTGAGGACAATGATCGCAAACACTGGGATCGGGCACTTGAGCGATTTGAGCTTTCTTTGACCGCACTTTCGAAACTTGATTGGGAAGTGGCCGTTGCCATGTCCCATTATCCGCCGCTGACGCGCGAGCGCAGGTCCCAGGTCTGTGAAATGGTGTCGGATGCAGGGGTAAACTGGGTTGTCTACGGCCATCTGCATGGCGAAGCGAGACAGGACGCAATGGAAGGGAATATAGGTGGTGTTGAATACCGTTGCGTGAGTGCGGATCACGTGGGTTTTGAGCCTGCATTGCTGTTCGAATACGACAGGGAAACGTAGATATGATTCAGCGATGCGCCGACAGCAAAACTCGGTGATTTGAAATCTGTAAGTTCCCCCGGGTGGACGGAGCAAAGACCGGCATAGGAGAGTTATACATATGTGTGGAATTTTTGGGATGGCTTTCTCCGATCCAGACCGGGATGTTTCAGTCGAACAGTTAGAGGGGATGGCAAAAATACTCGGCCATCGTGGCCCCGACAGCAGCGGTTTCTATCATGATGCAGGGATTGGGTTTGGAGCTTGCCGACTGGCAATTATTGATCTGCCCCGAGGACAACAACCTTTTTACAATGAAAATGACACAGTTGCACTCGTTTGTAATGGGGAGATTTATAATGCGCCGGAACTCCGGGAAGAACTCTTGAAGGGCGGCCATGAATTTTCGTCGTCCTGCGATGTTGAAGTCATGGTCCATCTGTATGAGGAGCAGGGGCTCCAGTTTGTTGAGACGTTACGCGGCATGTTTGCGTTTGCACTCTGGGATAGCAGCCAGCGAAAGCTCGTGCTTGGTCGTGATCGGCTGGGGATCAAGCCTCTTTACTATGTGCATTCTTCCTCTGGAATGCATTTTGCCTCGGAGATGAAAGCGCTTCGGCAGTCGACGGATTTGAGGGGCAGACTGGAGCCTCGTGCCATCCGGGATCTCTTTGAATTTGGTTATATCCTGTCGCCGCACACCATTCTCGAAGAGGTCAATATGCTCCGGCCGGGTAACTGTATGGTTTATCGTAATGGCCGGATATCAATCCGCCGCTATTGGGAGTTCTCGGCTTCTCCTCGTCAGCGCTCTGTGCGCGGATGGGGGGAATGGGTGGATGCCCTTGAAGACAAACTGCGTGAGACCGTGCATGTTCACCTGCGTAGCGACGTGCCCGCAGCGGCCTGGCTTAGTGGTGGGGTCGATTCGAGCACGATTGCTGCGCTGATGGCACAGGAACAAGCTGAGCCTGTGCATACATTTTCACTGGACTTCGAAGCCCCCCGCCGCGATGAATTCAGTCACCAGTTTACCCTGGCGGATCACGCGGATTTTGCTCCTTACAACCATGAAGTTCCCGTTCGGATGGAACACTTCGAGATGCTGCC
>JAGXLK010000027.1 GCA_018334735.1 Planctomycetota bacterium
GATTTTTGAAACGCGTTTGACGTGTGTGTCCACCGCGATGGCTTCCTGGTCGAAAGCGTTGGCGAGCACAACATTTGCGGTTTTGCGTCCCACGCCAGGAAGCTCCGTAAGTTGAGAGAGGTTTTCAGGAACGTCGCCATCGTATTTTTTGACGAGTGCCCGGCAGCAATTTTGGACGCTTTTCGTTTTGCGCCGGTAAAATCCAGTTGGGCGGAGGATTTCGTGCAGATTCTCAGGCTCAGCGTCAGCGATGTCCTCGGGAGTCGGGTATTCTTCCCAGAGCTTTGGGGTTACTTCATTAACTTTTGCGTCGGTGCACTGGGCGGCGAGGATTGTCGCGATGAGAAGTTCGAGCGGAGAATCGTAATCGAGGTAGATGTGGGGATCGGGGTATTGGTCTCCGAGCCGGTCGAGCGCTTTGCCGGCATTTTCAGAAGTTGCTTCACACATATCGACCTCCGAGCTGTTGAGTAATATTCGTTATGGGAAACACGGGAGGTTTTTCGAGAGCCCGTCTTCTGTCCATGGTACCGGTGCCTGTGAGCTGGCTCAAGCGGGGGAGCCGATAGCGGAATCAGCAGAGTTCGAGCGCCTGTTTTAGATCGTCGATGATATCATCTGGATCTTCTACGCCCACAGCCAGGCGGATCAGGTTGTCTGTGATACCGAGTTCATAGCGTTCTTCTCGCGTTCGATTGTAGTAGCTAACCGATGCAGGGTGGGTGAGGATTGTTTCGACTCCACCGAAACTCGGGGCGATATAGCAGAGCTTCAGTCTGTCAAGGAAACGGTTGGTGATCTCGAGGTCGCCGTCGATTTTAAATGTGACTACGCCGCCGAATCCTTTCATCTGTTTTTGGGCGATTTTGTGGTGCTGATGGCTGGAGAGTCCGGGGTAATAGACCTCGCACACACAGGGGTTTGCCTCAAGGAATTCAGCAACTCGTTGAGCCGTGCGGTTTTGGGCTTCAATTCTGATTGGGAAGGTTTTGAGACCACGCACCAGTAGGTAACTGCTGTGGGGATCGATAACTCCGCCAAATGCCTGGTGAAGGTCGCGGACCTGTTCCACGAGTTTATGGGGACCAAGGACGGCTCCGGCGAGTATATCGTTGTGCCCGGCGAGATACTTAGTGCAGCTGTGAATGACCAGATCCACCCCCCATTCGAGCGGCTTTTGGTTATAGGGTGTTCCGAACGTGCTATCGATGAGTGTCAGAACCTCATGTTTTTTGGCGATGTCCTGAAGACGTTCGAGGTCAAAAATATTCAGGTAAGGATTGGTGGGAGATTCTGAGAAGATGAATCGAGTTCGGTCACAGACGGCTGCGTCGAGGGCTTCGTAATCTCCGAAGGGCACTATCGTGCAGTCGACTCCGAACCGCTGCAGGTAACCGCTGCAGAATTCTAAGGTTCGTTTATACGCGTCATCGGTCAGCACTATATGATCGCGGCTATGCACGAGTGCGAGGATGGTGGTGGTTATGGCATTCATCCCGGAGGCCGAGAGCAGGCAGTCTTCGGCACCTTCCAGGGAAGCCAGCCGCTGTTGTGCTACCTTTTCAGTCGGATTTCCGTAGCGCCCGTACTCAAAACGTTCTTTTTCCCCGCGGCCAAAGGCGGCGATTTCTGCGCTGTTTTTAAATGCGTAAGTTGAAGTTTGCACAATCGGTGTGGTGAGGGAGTCGGCGTAATGGGCCCGGTCTTCGCCGGCGTGGACCGCGCGAGTGTCGAAGGCATATTTTTTTTCGGCATCCTTTTTTTCATTCATGGGATATGGAGCTCCTTTTTTGGAAAGGCTTTTTGGGGCAGTTTATTTTATACAAAACCGGGGATTCAGCAGGAATGGAAACTGCGTGGCTGATACGACGACGAAACCACAGGTTTGTTCTGAAATTTAACGTTTCTAATTTAATGCCGACGCAACGCCGCCATTTCTGCACTCTTTCAGCAAATACCTTACTCAACTGTTCGGTTCGGGTCAATCAGCGGAACGAGGAAAGAACGATTCTTTATTGGGTCAAGTCTATGCACCAATGCCTGTTAGAATATTACCGGTGGCCCTTTTTTGATCATATTTTCATTTGATGATGTCGGCGAAACGGTGTTTAATACTGGAAATGTCCTTTCTCATAAGTTAAACTGCGAGCACTGAGGGGGATAAGAGGAAGAAAGTCGTATTAACTCTTGAACACTCGCGATTCATTGAAGGGCCCTGATATGCAGCAGTTAATAAAATGGTTTCGTAGCAAAACGGGCCAAACCTTAGTTGAGTATGCTTTGATACTCGTGCTGGTGGCTGTTGTTTGCGTGGCGGTGGTAAGTCGATTCGGCCAGCAAACCGAAAATATTATGCCGAAGATTGGCAATGCAATGGAGGAGGCGGAATCCGCAAGGTAAGAAGAGCTAAGGTAAGCGTGAGGGTTTTGGGAGATGTGGAGAGTAATAATGCCACCAGGTCGAATTAATCCGGTAGTTGAAGATTATTCGACTTTGTATTTTTCCCCAGCTATTTCTGTTAGTTGATCACGCTTTTTTTGCATTAATTGCCTGTCTGAGTCGGCCTCTACGTACAGTCGACAGATCCCGCCGCCGGTCCCTTCCGTCCCGCTTTTGCGCATACAGAACCACCAGTTCCCGGCTTCAACCCGTACATCCTCGACATCTTGCTCGAATTCGGGAGGGTAGCTTTCAATAAGGCGCACGCTATCTTTTCCCACGACGTAGATTCTTTCCGCTTCGTCTTCGAGTTTCTTAACGGCTTCTTCAATTACCTGGGAAGCAGGTCTGTCAGCAGGCATCTCGAAGTTAATCTCGCCGGAATTATGATAACGGGACCGCAGATCGCTGAGTGCCGAGGAAATCGTTTCTCCCCGAGCATGGAGTTCCGCGGCCAGTTCAAGAAAAATCAGACCTGCCAGCATTCCGCTATCGGCCCGGTAGAAATCCCGGAACATATAATGTCCGCTGTGTTCCGCTCCGAAGGCGATATCTGAGTTGCCGTGCATAATAACTTTTATTTTTCCGTACCCTACGGGTGTCATTACCGTTCCGCTCCCGCCGAGAACATCTGTACGATCGCCCAGGGTGTCGGCGATGACCCAGCTGCACGCAAGGTTATGGGCAATTTTAGCTCCCGTGCCAAGTTTTTCCCGAAGTCGTTGGCCAATCAGTGTCGCCAGCAGCGGTGGCGAGATCATGTCGCCTTTCTCGTCGGTCAAAGCCACGCGATCGGCATCACCGTCAAAACATACTCCTACATGGCTATTTGTTCGCTGGACCAACTCTGCAACCATCTGCTGATATTCTGCATTGAGAGGGTTGGGCACGATTATCGGGAACCGGCCGTCGGGTTGTTCGTTGGAGAAGCTCCATTCAAATTCAGGAGATATTTTCGCGAACTCCCCGAGAATACATCCCCCCATCCCATTTCCCGATTCTACGGCGATGCGTAATGGTTCCTCCGCGTCTGAAACGGCACTCTCGAATTGCAGCGCCCCTTTCTCAATGGCGGTTTGAATGTAATCGGGAGCAAAATCATCCCAGCTTAGTCGCGTCGGTACCCGTTTCTTTTTGATACCGAGTGCCATCCTGTCAATAGCATCTTCGGGACGGGGCGCCTTCAGTTGTTCAGCAAGGCCAAGCGGTTGTCCCCCGCGACCAAAAAATTTGAATCCGTTGTTATCAGATGGATTGTGTGAAGCCGTAATGATAACACCGCCATCTATGACATCGCTGTAGTGGGCGGGGAGGAAACCAGCGAGCTCTGTTCCGGCCAGGCCCATATCGATAGGGCGGCACCCACCCCGTTTGAGACCTTCACGGAGCGCCTGGGAAAGAGCCGGACCGCTTAACCTCATGTCGTGGCCAACGGCGACATTAACCGGTTCAATTGCCGTTCCCTGCCGGAAAATAGTGGCCAGGTTCTCTCCGAGTGAACGGGCAAAGTTCGTGTCGACATTGACTTTGTAAACGCCGCGGATGTCGTCTCGTTTGATCGCGTCATCAACGTTGCCATAATATTTTTTGATCGACATGATCACAGCACCTCTATGCACGCAACAAGCAGTTGACTGTTGAAGTTGGAAAGCCCGAAGAAAAATCCAGACACGTAGATTAGCGAAATTCCGAACGACTCGCAAGGTGGCATCAGAAAAACAGCCAGAAAGCCTCTCAGGCGGAGTACTTACAGGTGGCCCGCAGAATTACATGGAGCATTGGATATGTTCTAAGAGAGAAGGGCTTTCTTGACAGAAAGGAGGCATTTTACCATCATCACCGGGCTAAAGTGTTTGTTTCACAGTTTCGGAACAGGAGTTCAGTCTTCTCACCGGCTATCTCATCCAGACTGATTTTTTTATGAGCTTTGTCACCGGTCAATGCGGACCGGTCAACACGGGAGAGTTTTGCTTGGAAGATGGGCACGGCGGAAATATCAAGAAACTCGCAGAAACGGCAGGCTGCAGGCCTTCGGAGATCCACGATTTCAGCGCGAATATTAACCCGCTCGGCCCTCCCAAATGTGTCCGAAAGGCCACAAAGAGGGGCCTGCTGCGGATTGAACACTATCCCGAGCCGTGGGCCTCGGAGTTTGCCACGGCCGTTGCTGACCATCACGGTATTTCTCCGCAAATGGTCGTTCCCGGAGCTGGTTCTACTCAGCTGATATATGCTCTTCCGCAGGTTCTTAATACGAAGCGCATGGTATTGCCTGTGCCCTGTTATATCGACTATGCTCGGGCCGCGTTTCGGGCCGGGTTAAAATTGCGGAAGGTGCAACTTAACGAAAACGATGGGTTTATTTTTGATCCAGGAAAGCTGGGAAAAGATCTTCGAACTGGTGATCTGGTGGTGTTCGGGCGGCCTAATAACCCGACCGGGTTAATGGTGGGAGCTTCGGAAATCAAAGCAATGGCCGGCAATCACCGGGATTGTTTTATCGCCGTGGACGAAGCGTTCATAGAATTCGTGGGAAAGGCTGCCGGTCTCGTCGAAAAGCTTCCTGAGAATGTCGTGCTTTTACGGTCCTTGACGAAATTTTATGCGGTCCCGGGAATTCGGCTCGGATATGCCATCTGTGAAAAAGATCTGGCAGAAAGTCTGAAAAATTACCTGCCGCCGTGGTCACTGGGCATTCTGGCCCAGGAAGTCGGAGAGGCCGTGATGAGGGACGCGGGCCAATACCGTGAAAGGACCAGGCACGTCGTCGACCAGGCCCGCCGCCGTCTTTACGGTGACCTGGCGGAGATCCAGGGCCTGACAGTTTATCCGGGCAAAGCGAATTTCCTTCTCGTCCGAATCGACAGAGATGACACCGATGCCGTGGAGTTGTTCGACCAACTTTTGCAGGATCGCATAGCCATTCGTGTCTGTGATAATTATGACGGACTCGATAGCCGATTTTTTCGTGTGGCCGTGCGTTCGGAGGGAGAGAACGACGTTTTTCTGGGATCGCTCAGTCGTGCATTTCAAGAGCTCTGAGGGGTCAAGGTGCTACCTGTCAGTTGTCGCCGTTGCGTTTCTTTTATCAGCTTTCGCTTTGGGGCAGAGCCAGGGAAGATTTTTCTGAAGTATGATTGAGGTTTTTAACGGTTGCAAAACAAAACTCTTTATCTTGAGAGGAAAAACCAATGAGTAAAAACAATACAGAGACAACATTTTCTCTATGGGCCACTTCTGATGCACACGTCGTCCGGGAAGCCAGGGGAGAAAGCGGCAACCCCGATGCAGTCCCCCGTGAATCGATGCGTGTAGCTGTAGAACAAGCAGATAGCAAAAAGGGGTTTAACTTTGATATCGGCCTGCAACTCGGTGATCTACTGGATTATGACTACGAGACGATTGAAGGGTTCAAACAATATTTGGAACAGTTAGGGCATAGCTCAAAAGATAGGCACTGCTGGTATCATGTGGGAGGCAATAACGATGAAAATTCTGTATTAAATGATGATGTATCCATTGACAATGAATATTACAGGAAATACATCGACCCGGTGGGTGAATTTCCTTCGACCTCGGGTGTTTACAATGACAAAAGGCCTTATCCGGTGGTAGGTACTTACGAAAGATACTATTTCGACGCAGGGAACATGAGATTTTTGTTTTTAAGTGATAGAAACGACCTTCCTGCGCCTTATGGGCGCGGTGAAGGCGGATTCTATGTAGACGGTGCGATAACCCTTAGCACATACAAATGGCTTGTTAACCAGGTTATAACAAATCCCGATAAAATAATCGTTGTATGCTGTCATCACCCATTGAAAGATACAACCATAGGCACAGAAATAGATGCATCCTGGAAAGGGCAATATATGACAAAGTATAACCCCCGTTATAAAGATATGCCCGACAATAGACTTCAACCTGTCTTGCATCAGATTTATGATGTCGACAAATTTGACAGTCCAAAATTCAGGAATGTCCTCTCACAAAATACCGGTATTATAGATATGTGGATATCCGGTCATATTCACCATCTGGCTGAAGAAACGTTTAATGGAAAAGGTAAATATGCCTGTGCTTACGGAGGTCATCATTTTAATGTTGGCACAATCTGTAGGTTCAGGCATCACGTTAACACAATTTCTGCTCAGAGTAATCTGTTTACTTTTACCGCCGGAAGTGACCGGTTTGATTCTAAGGTTTATATACATGATCATCCCTCGATTAAACAGGGGTTTTATGAACCGGAAGACAGGTATTTAAAACTAAAGAAAAGTTTCTCCCGAAAATATTCTCCCCCCCAAATTGGCCATCCATCGAGGAATATTGAGGACTTTACAGTTGAAAATTCATCTTCCAAAGGGGAAAAGAGGGCATTCACATTGCATTGGGACAATATCAATACAGGAGTTTTGATTGTAAGGAAGCCCTCCGAAACTCCCTCATTTTGCCCGAAAGATGATGAAACCTATTATGTCGGACAACAGGTTGAGGATGGCGAAATTGCTTTTATAGGAACGAACGGAAGATTGAGAGATATGAATTTACCCCCTGTAAAGAATTACGTTTATAAAGCTTTTGCTTACAATGCAGGAAATGACGAGATCAAATATTTCAAGGGCAGTCCAGCAATACTCAAAGGTTAAACGACCTGAAACGAAGGAATCAAAGATGAAGACAAAAGTATTATCCAAAGAAGATGTGATGAAGTGTTTGGACGAGAAAAAATCGGTGAAGCGTGAGCCAGAGGCTATCGGCTTGAAGACGGTGTTTTTGGTGCCGATAATCGGATGACAGCCCGTATCTGCTATTACGTTCCAGAATGAGCCGGAAAAGATACCGCCGAGCCTGATTTCCCGGTACGCGGTGGTGATGATATAACGATAGAGGGTTTTTAAATGAAAAACAGTACATTGAACAACGGTTCTCATGGCGGACCCGTCCTCGGCCTCTGCCCCATTGGTAAGTTCGTTTTCAGTCATGAAGATGCCATGCGGTACAAACAACGTATACAGGAAGCGTTGGAAGGTTGGGGTGTCAATTACGTCGACCTGGAAAGGGTGATTGAAGATGGCATGGTGCGGGACAAGTCACATGCAGAGAGAGCTGTTAAGTATTTCCAGCAGAAGAGCATCGACGGTTTGTTCATGCCGCATTGCAACTTTGGGACGGAACGCGCGGTGGGCATCGTCGGTCGAGATGTTGAGAAACCTGTTCTGTTGTGGGGGCCGCGCGATGAGGCGCCCGAGCCAGACGGGACTCGGTTGCGCGACAGCCTGTGCGGGCTGATGGCATCCAGCAAGGTTTTGCATAAACTCAACGTGCCATTCACTTACATCGAAAACTGCCGCATGGACGAACCGGCGTTCAGAGAAGGGGTGACGGATTTTGTGCGCACCGCACATGCGGCTTCAGCCCTGCGATCAGGGATCCGGGTGGGACATATCGGCCAGCGCATCGATTTCTTCTGGTCCACCATCATCGATGAGAGCGCGCTGCTTGAAAACTTTGCGGTGGAAGTGGAACCTATCGATATGGTGCTTTTCATCGGCGACGTAAAAGATCGGGCGGAGGGTGAAGGGGAGAAGTATGGCGACGAGGTTCAGGAACTGCGACAGGAATGGGACATTGACGGACTGACTGACGGGGATCTCACGAATATTCTGGCAGTCAGGGATCAGATGCTGGCAGTAGCCGAGGAGAAGGGGTTGGATGCCATTACCATTCAGGACTTTGATTCACTGGTAAAAGAATTCGGTTGTTATTGTCTGCTGGCCAACAGCATGGTCTCGGATTTGCTACCTCTCGCCATGGAATCGGATATCCACGGGGCAATCAGTAACGTGCTGGTGTCACGAGTGGCCGGAGGCGAACCAGCTTTCAGCACGGATGTTACTGTCCGACATCCCGACGATGACGACGGAGTTCTGCTCTGGCACTGCGGTGCGCCGCTTTCCATGGCGGACCCCGAGTGCCGACCAGAACTGGGACAACACTGGATTTTGCCGTCACCCGTTTCGGGCATGACTCACTTCCCCCTGCGCCAGGGGCCTCTTACCGTGGCACGATTCGATGGTGACGGCGGCGATTACAAACTCGCCGTCGGGGAGGGACATTCGATGGAAGGCCCGGAGACGCAGAACAACTACGTATGGATGAAAGTCGACAACTGGACCAACTGGGAGCGCCAACTTATGCAGGGACCGTGGATCCATCACACATCCATGACCTATGGTGCCTGCGCTGATGCCCTCGAAGAGATGTGTCGGTATGTGCCCGGACTGGAGGCCGTGCGGCTGGATACATGATGGATTGCATCACGTTTGTCGTTGCCATAATTGATGACTCTATCGGTGTGATAGAAGAGCCGAGGATTTCAACAAGTGGGTCAAGGGCGAAGTTTCTGTTAACGAGCGTTGTCCCCGAGCAAAGCAGATCCTCACGATAATTTGAATTATGGATAAATCAATGAAACTGAACGTTATTATCATGTTGATGGATAATTTGGGATACGGAGATCTCGGGTGTTATGGGTCCGAGCTGCATGACACGCCGAACGTTGATCAGTTGGCGGAGGAAGGTATGCGGCTGACTGACTTTTACAGTGCATCGGGGGTGTGTACACCCTCGAGAGCAGCGCTCATGACCGGATGCTATCCGCGGCGCAACAATATGCACTGCAGTGGCGACGGACGTGCTGTGTTGTTCCCGGCAGACGAAAAAGGGCTTCATCCGCATGAGATTACTCTGGCCGATATATTGAAAGACCAGGGCTATTCGACCGCATGTGTCGGAAAATGGCATCTGGGAGATCAAGATCCGTTCTTGCCAACAAACCATGGATTTCATGAGTTCTTTGGTTGTCCGTACAGCGAGGACATGCGACCCGATGTGAAGGGGCCACATGTACCTCCGTTGCCGCTGATGCGTGATGAAGACGTTGTGGAGGAAGCCCCGGATATAAATTACCTGACGAAACGCTATACGGAGGAAGCAATCCGTTTTCTCCAGGAAAACCAGGACCACCCTTTTTTCTTATACGTGCCGTATGCGATGCCCGGCAGCGACGCCACCCCCTTCGCCAGCCCTGAATTCCGAGGACAATCGGATAATGGTATTTACGGTGATTGTGTGGAGGAGCTTGATTGGTCGGCGGGTCGTATTATGCAGACTCTTGCAGATTTGGGACTCGACGAGGACACGATCGTCATCTGGACGTCCGACAATGGTGCCGTCGAACATCATCCACCACAGGGTAGCAATGCGCCGCTCAAAGGGTGGGGATACGACACATCGGAAGGAGGCCAGCGCATGCCCTGTATTGTTCGCTGGCCGGGCAAAATACCTGCCAGAACCGTCACGGATGGAGTGATCACAATGATGGATTTCCTTCCCACCATTTCGACAATTGCCGGTGCCGCTCCTCCATCTGATCGAATCATAGATGGTTACGACGTGGGTGATCTCCTGTCTGGTGATGCGAACGCTGTCTCTCCTTACGATTCCAGTGGATTTTTCTACTATCACATCGGGCAGTTACAAGCGGTGCGTCAGGATCAGTGGAAACTATATCTCCCTCTCGATAATAAAATCACTCACCTCAGGGCTAATTACGATGACGGAGAACAGGTGGACGCGGAACTGTATAATCTTCGCAAAGATATCCGCGAAGAACACGATGTGGCGGAAGAACATCCGGAAGTCGTGCATCGGTTGATGAGCCTGGCTGATGCCATACGCGACGACATCGGAGATTGGGACCGAGAGGGCCGCAATCAGCGTCCAGCCGGGTATGTGAGTAACCCTGAACCCCAAACGTTGTCCCCTTAATAGTGATCCTGTCGACATCAACATACCGACGTTGTTAGTTTAATAGATAAACTCTGGAATCGACAAATTGTTTTTCATATCGGCGACAATGACTTTTTGAAAGGGTCGAAATGACTGTAAACAGCAAATTTCTGATTGGTTGGAGTTCCACTGATATTACGCCCGAGGAACCGATTGTGTTGCGAGGACAGTTCCACGCCCGGGTATCAGAAGGTGTGAATGATCCCGTAACGGCGACGGTCCTTGCGCTGGCACCACAGGATACGGACAATGCCAATGCTGCGATACTGGTCAGTTGTGATTTGGTGGGGATTCCCGATTGCCTGCGGGATTCCGTTCGGGAACAGGTCGGAAAACAGCTACCAGAACTGGATGTTTCCCGCATTATTCTCAATGCTACGCATACTCATACCGGCCCCGAATTGTCCGCAACCAATGATACGATTCGGCCCGGAAGACCGTCCACTATCTCGGATCTTTACGGCGTTGAGCTTCCTGTTATGGAGCCTCAGGAGTATACCGACCGCGTCGTTCAGCGCATAACGCGAGCAGTGGTTTTTCT
>JAGXLK010000637.1 GCA_018334735.1 Planctomycetota bacterium
TTGGTAGCCGTGGCATTTATTTTGGCATGGTGGCAGGAAACATTATATCGGCCGTGATGACGTATGGTCTTTTCCGCCTGGGAAAATGGGAATCAGCTGTTGTCGGCGGGGAACTACAACCTGAGAAAGAAAAAAAATGAGCGGAGTATGGCTTGCACTTGGACTCACCGTGTTCGCCGGGATGGCAACGGGCATCGGTAGTATAATTGCCTTCTTCGCCCGCCGCAGCAATTACCGTTTCCTGTCGGTTGCGACAGGCTTTTCGGCCGGGGTCATGCTGTATGTATCATTCGTTGAGATCTTTGGCAAAGGAATTGAAGCTTTGACCAAAGCATACGGATCTTACTGGGGCCATTGGGCCAATGCTGGATCTTTTTTCGGTGGCATTGCGCTGATTGGTTTAATCGATACGCTGATTCCTTCCACTGAGAACCCTCACGAGACGCATCCAGAAGAAGAAAAAGAATTTGTGCGGCAGGGCGTTCTCGAACCCCCTCAGACTGCTGAAACTATAGAAGAAGGTGGGAAATTAGCCAAGGGGATCCACATTCACGCCGCCGGGGAGCGTAAGCTCATGCGAATGGGTTTGTTCACCGCATTGGCGATCGGTATCCACAATTTTCCCGAGGGACTGGCCACGTTCCTGGCTGCTCTGGAAGATCCTGCCGTTGGTGCGGCGATTGCCATTGCGGTCGCACTTCATAATATCCCGGAAGGTATCAGCGTTTCCGTTCCGATTTTTTATGCCACGGGTGACAGGAAAAAAGCTTTTATCTACTCTGCTTTGAGCGGCCTGTCAGAGCCAATCGGAGCAGCAATAGCTTATATTGCGCTCCGGTTCACAGTAGGAGACGCGAGAGGGGCCATACCGCCGGAAATTATGGGAGCACTTTTCGGTGCGGTTGCGGGAATCATGGTTTACATAAGCCTTGATGAATTGCTGCCGACCAGCCGCGCTTACGGAAAAGGTCATGATAGTCTCATCGGTCTCATAGCCGGTATGGTCGTTATGGCCGTGAGCCTGTTGATTATGAAATGATGCTGTCATAAGAGCAAAGCGCAGCCTCTGGCTTTATGTAAGCAAATCTGAAAGCGGGTTAGCTGCCAGCGGTTGTGTAAACGCCGAGCTTTCTATAGCGCTCGTAACGTTGTTCCAGGACGTCTTCGATTGCCAAATTGCCCAGCTCATCCAGAGTTTTGATTATATAGCGGCGAATATTTTCGGCCGTGGCGTTTTTATCCCTGTGCGCTCCTCCGATTGGCTCTTCAATAATTTCGTCGACTACTCCAAATCCGAGCATATCATTGGCGGTTAGTTTCAGAGCCCGAGCGGCATCTTCGGCCTTTTCGGATTCTCGAAAAAGGATAGCTGCACACCCTTCCGGTGAAATCACGGAGTAGTATGCGTTTTGAAGCATGCCATGTCTGTCCCCAACACCGACGCCCAGAGCTCCGCCGCTGCAACCTTCACCCGTTACAACAATGATAATAGGCGTTTTAAGGCCTGCCATGCGATAGATATTTTCGGCAATTGCCATGCCCTGACCACGTTCTTCGGCTTCGACAGCCGGGGCGGCTCCCGGGGTGTCGATAAGGCTGAGGACGGGAAGACCAAATTTTTCTGCCTGACTCATTTTCGCCAGAGCTTTCCGGTAGCCCTCGGGTTGGGGCATGCCGAAATTGCTTTTCATCTTTTCCTGGGTATCACGGCCTTTATGTTGGGCAATAAGCATCAGTCGCCGGTTTTCGATGGTTGCAAAACCCGTGATAATCGCGTGGTCATCACCGAAACCACGGTCGCCGTGGAGCTCAATAAAATCATCAAAAAGTAACGGAATATAGTCGCGGGACTGAGGTCGCTGAGGATGTCGGGCGAGCTGAACTCTTTGATATGGAGTAAGGTCCGACATTATTTGGCTTAAGGCCGCGTCACGTTCTTGTTCCAGCGCTGATATTTTCTCACGAAGTTGTTCACCGTTTTCCTCGTCCAACTGCTGTTGGAGTTCCTCAATTTTCTCATCGAGTTCCCGAACAGGCTCCTCGAAATCGTAATAAAATGGGCCTCGGCCAGCCTTTTTTGCCATTGGGAACGATAACTCCTCAAGATGAAGACCTGTTGGGCAATGGGGCGAGTGCGGCCTTATCCCCAATCCGGTCCGAATATTTTAGGAGTCGGGCGGTTTTGAATCAAGCCGTTATGGGGCGTATAATTGCGATCTACACTCTTGTGTTCTTCTCTGCATTTTGAGGTCGACGTGAAAAACTTCTCTGAATTCGATGTCCGATGTATGAAACGAGCACTTCGATTGGCCTGCAAAGGGAAGGGATATGTGGAGCCCAATCCTATGGTCGGGGCTGTCGTGTCGAAAAACGGGAAGATCATTGGCGAAGGGTACCACGCGGGTTTCGGAAAACCTCATGCGGAGATTGAGGCATTGAAGGACGTCGTGGCCAAAGGAAACGATCCTGACGATGCAACGATGTACGTGACGCTGGAGCCTTGCGCGCACGAAGGGAAAACCCCGCCCTGTGCACCTGAGATTGTTGAGGCTGGTCTTTCACGCGTGATTATTGCGACCGAAGATCCGCTGTGGGCATATCATGCTCATCGCGAATCGGGGGACATCGAAAAAAGAAGAGGGATTGAAGTTCTCAGCCAGAATGGCGTTGAAACCGCCTGCGGTCTTTGCAGCGGCAAAGCATTAATGCTCAATGCGCCGTTCTTTAAAAGGTTTGCAGAAGACCTTCCGCTTGTGACGGCAAAATGGGCCATGAGTGTTGACGGGAAAATTGCCACACGGACGGGAGAGTCGAAATGGATCAGCGGTCTCGAAAGCCGCCGAATCGTACATGAGATTCGGGGACAGGCCGATGCCGTGATAATCGGGAGTAGTACGGCGATTCAGGACGATCCTATGTTGAATTGCCGGGATGCAGAAACCCGTCGGGAGGCTCTACGTGTCGTTCTCTGC
>JAGXLK010000028.1 GCA_018334735.1 Planctomycetota bacterium
CTCAGCTACGGTAAAATGTCCTGATTCGGGCACGCGACCACCTTGATTCTGACACTTTCACCCGCTAATATTGTTGCCACTTCGGGCGGGGGATATCCTGAGCCGAAAACTCAAGTGTCCCATCCTTTTTAAACTTTCAAGACCGACGGGGAAAAGTATGGCAATACTGTACAAAAACAAAGACCGCAAAACTATAACGAGCACAAGAAAATGGGAAAATTGCCAGCGGAGGAGGATTGCCACACGGATTCATGTACATGCGGCGGTATTACCTGAGAGGTTTCGAAAACTTCATGATGGACGTGGCTTCAGATGACCCGAGACTGCAGTCGCTGATAGAATTGGTCCAAAACTACAACTGCACGGTCGTGGAGAAATATCTTGAACTCGGGGCTGAGATGATGGGGTTCGGCGAAGATCTGGGACTCCAGGATTCGCTTCCCATGAGTCCCGCACGGTGGCGCAAGGTCATCAAACCGTCATACGCTAAAATGTTCAGGCCGTGTCGGGAACGTGACATCCCGATCCGTCTCCATACCGACGGTCACATTCTGGAGATCATTCCCGATCTCCAAGAAGTTGGAGTGACTCTATTGAACCCACAATTCCGGTCCAATGGTTTGGAAGGTCTGAAGGAAGTTGCCAGAGGCAAGATTGCTCTGCATCAGGACCTCGATCGCCAGCTGTTCCCCTTTGCCAGCCCATCCCAAATTGAAGATCACATCGGAGAAGCATTCGAGGAACTCCACTTGCCGGAAGGCGGCCTCATGTTCTATGCAGAATGTGAACCCGATGTCCCACTCGAAAATATCGATGCCATCTGCAGCGCTCTAAAAAAATTTTGCAATCCACCTCTACCAGACTGAAAGAACCGGTTGCGGAGCTCCCATTCGATTACCGGAGTGCTGATGCTGCAACTGAACTTGTTACGAGTTTATAGCAGACGCATTATCAAGATACGCTTCTGCGGTTTCTTTACCGATGGGATGCGGCTTCTCAATTTCTATTAAAATCTTGCCTTCGCTGAAAGCTCGCACATCGCCGGTCGATTCACTGACCGTAACCGCCAGCGAATCGGTCTTCGCCGTAATCGCCGCAGCGCTTGTATGGCGCGCGCCGAGTCCACGCGGCAGCTCAACATCGACGTGCTCGGTTTCCAGATACATTTCGATTCGCCTATCCATATCGGGAGTAGCACGAGAATCCCACACAGAACATCAAAGCACTTCAGGCAATGACTCAACAAACGACCGGATTTGGTCTCGGATACGCCGGCACCGCTGCGCAGAGATGTCCACACCGCTTTCCTGCGTCACTTTGACCGCGCGCGTATTCAGCTTATACGGTTCAACAACAGCTGAGTATACTTCAATCTTCTCAGGTTTTCCGAAGACAAAAGTGAGGGAAAGCCCTATTGTTAACCATCAAAAATGACTTATTATATTTCATGTGAGCTGAGAAAGCTTTTGAAACGATACAAATGATGAGTGAAAAAGTTCCGGCTCCGACATGTTGTATTTAATTCTTTCAGCAGGAGCATGAGGTATCCAAACGGAAAAATCGATGCCGAACAACTTCGTCAAAGGAGCAGAACAAGATGTCTGAAAACGAAGAATGTTGCAAGTGTGAAGATGATCTGCACTGTGGAGTCAACAAAGCCGAAACCGATGATGCTGAACAGATGAGCGCACTGGAAAAGAAACATGTTCCGGTCATTACCGCCCCGGATACCGTCAGGACAGGAGAATGTTTCGAAGTCACCGTCGAGGTGGGCAAATACAAGGACCACCCCTCCGACCCCGACCATTTCATCAACTTCATTGAGCTCTACGCCGACGAGACGTACCTCGGACGAGCCCATTTTGTGCATGGAAAGATGTGTCCGGTCGTCACCTTCTGCGTTTCGCTCGACCATATACACAAACAACTTCGCGCTTTCGAGTGGTGCAACATCCACGGCACCTGGGAAAGCGATTCACCGCTGACTGTGGAAGAGTAATATCCCCCGCCGTCCCGCCACAAAAGCCACCGCCAGGATCCAGGGTGCCCCCGTGGTCCATCGGTTGGTCGAGCGCATGAGTTCGCCCCTTTGAGCAGTGGTTGTATGAATTTCGGCGATCTAATGGACGGAAAAGAGGCAAAGCAGTGTCGGCGACTCAGCCCGCTCAACAAACGAAGCATTTTGGCCGGTTTTACAAGGTTTTGTGGCTGCGATCCGATATGCCGCATGGACCGGGAGTTCTGACCGCGTAAAAAGGTTTGCCGTTCCTTTATTTTCCCGATTCAGCAATCGTAACAATCTTTTCAATCGCAATACGCAACCACTGCTGGTTCCAACTGTGGGGGGCCTTGACAGTGTTATCGTAAGCATGGCGGATTTTGAGCCCCTGCAGCTGCTCGTGGAAGCTGGCGGTGTGCGATTCATCTTTCGGACAGGCCCAGCGGTTACCGAAAAACTGGTGGCCCAGCAGCACCAGACGTGTTTTATCCCGAAACTCCTCGGCATTCTTCACCACCAATTTCTTCGGAAGGTAATTCAGAAAATTCTCCTTCGTACCGTAATGTTTTTCAGTGCTCCATATCCCGTAATCGTTCTCATCCATGATCAATGGAGCGTCCCAGGAACAGGCGTATCCAAAGAAGTCCGGATTCCTAAGAATTAGCGAGAAACTACCCCAGCCCGATTTGCTGAATCCGAGTAAAAGACGCCCATCCGGTGGCTCTACCACCGGATAGCGCTTTTCTATGAGTGGAATCACCAGTTTTTTGATATAATCTTCGTGCCGAATGGATGGGTCACTGTCGTGCGCCCCGTACCAGGGCGTCGTATCGAAGGCCATTGTCACGCAAATCAGCTCATGTTTATTGTGCAACCCCGTTTGCTTCACTATTTGCAGGCAGTCGCCCCACCGGCCGCCAATCCCCGTATTGACCGGCAGGACATAGAGCACCCGATACGACTTGCCCTGGTCGAAAGCCTCCGGCAGAAGCACTTCGATTCTGTTTTTGCCCGCCAGGTACGGGCTTTTCACAGTGTACACCTCGACTCCCTTTTGCGGATCCTTTTCCGGTCCGCTGATATCGGTTTCGGGGGACAATTTTTTCAGGTTTCTTTCGATCTCCGTCAGTTTTGCAAGACGCCGGGCGAAAACCGGGCCGCTATCACCTGCCGTCTGGACAGCAGCGAGTTCTTCGCGGTACCTTTCAGCCGCATTTTCGAGTTCGGGATGTTTTGACATCAGATTTTGCTTTTTTCGCCGGAGTTTTTGCCGGACTTTCTTTTTTTGTGCTTTGAGGATTTCCCCCTGATTTCGCACCACAACTTTCCCTTCTTTACTCAGAACCGTCTGACCCTCCAACGGTAGGTACCACGCTCCGCCGATCTGTTGGCCCAACTTCTTAATCCGGTGGTCCCCTGACTTGATCCGCCCGAAATGCAGGTAGCCGAAAGCATCCGGATTATCGAACCGAGCGCGGAACGCCGAAGAGGCAAAACGTTTGCCGGACGTATAAGAAAACCGGATCGCGGCAAAACGCCACACATCTCCCTTTTTTGCCTGTCCGCCCAGGTCAGACCACGGTATCATCAGTTCCACGATCCACCCCTTTTCATCCTGGGAGCCGCCCGACCGCCACCCTTTTGCATTCCAGCCTATGTCAGCGTCTTTCGGTACCTTCCAGATCTGATCCCAATGAGTGCCTCGGGCATTGATCGCAAACTTGCGATACTTTTGAGGATCTTCGGGCCCCCGTGAAAAATAAAGTTCTATTGAGTCATCCCGCCACAGATTCGCATCGTCCCGTTTGGTCGCTGTCGCCCGGATTTTTCCCGGTTCATCTTCGTAATTACGTATGGCAAAATACAGACCTTCTTGATCGAACGCAACGTGAAGATCTGTTTTCACGGGAGCCCGACGCGGATCCGACGCATGGAAATCATAGAATCCTGTGAAAACGGGGTTCTCGCCCCAGCATTGATCGTTGAGTTTTCCATCAATTTTCGGCCCTCTCTCGATCTCTACGGCGTGTTGAAGCGACAAAACGCGTGGCATTCTGGCGGCAAAAACCGGGGGCAACAACAGCCAGGTGACGCATAGAACCAACCGGACTATCCAGGAAGATCTTCTTGCAACCATATCCAGAAAACCTGCACCAGAATGCATGAAATACTTCTCTTGCTTCAAGTGGAACGGGCCACCAGCATAAATTCTTACACCAGAAGTCTCTTGCGTCCTTTGGGTCCTTTCCGTCCCTCATCCCCCCTGCTTTTTCTGCTGTTTCCGTCGTTTCTGGATCTTGCGCCACTGGTCTCGCATCGTTACCGTTTGGTTGAAGACCATTTTTTCAGGACTGCTATCCCGATCGACGCAGTAGTAGCCCTTACGCTCGAACTGGAAACGAGCCCCGGACTCCGCCTCTGCCAGGCTCGGTTCGACCTTGCATGCTTTCAGAACGCGGCATGATTCCGGGTTGAGTCGGTCCTTCCAATCGGCATCCTCACCAACCACATCTTCATCCAGCAGAAGACGTTCATAGATCCGCACGGTAACGTCGAGCGCGTGCCTTGCCGAAACCCAGTGCAGTGTGGCTTTGACCTTGCGCCCATCTGGCGCGCTCCCACCGCGGGTTTCGGGGTCATAGCTGCAGCGCAGTTCAATCACGTTCCCATTCTCGTCTTTGACCAGATCCTCGCACTTCAGAAAATAAGCGTATCGCAGCCGCACCTCGCGTCCGGGCGCCAGCCGGTAAAATTTCTTGACCGGTTCTTCCATGAAATCATCCCGTTCGATAAACAGTTCGCGGGAAAACGGGACCATTCGTGTGCCGGCACTTTCATCCTCGGGATTGTTGATAAACTCCAGCTCTTCCTCTTTGCCTTCGGGGTAATTCTCAATCACGACTTTCAGGGGCCGCAGAACCCCCATTCGCCGCTCGCAGCGGCGGTTGAGATCCTGGCGCAGGCAGTGTTCAAGCAAGGCCATTTCGACAGTGCTGGGGGTTTTCGAGACCCCCACTTTCCCGATGAACTCGCGGAGTGCCCCGGGAGTGTAACCTCTCCGCCGCATACCACTTATCGTCGGCAGACGGGGATCGTCCAGCCCTTCAACATAGCCTTCATCCACGAGTTCGAGCAGCTTCCGCTTGCTCATGATGGTATTGGACAGATTGAACCGGGCGAACTCTATCTGCTGGGGGTGATAAATATCCAGATGTTCAAGAAACCAATTGTAAAGAGGCCGGTGATTCTCAAACTCGATCGAGCAGATTGAGTGGGTAATTCCTTCGATAGAGTCTTCAAGCCCGTGAGCCCAATCGTAAGTGGGATAGATACACCATTCATCCCCCGTTCGATAGTGTTCCGCGTGGATGATCCGGTACATCACCGGATCACGCATATTTTGGTTGTCGTGGCTCATATCGATCTTCGCCCGGAGAACACACTCGCCTTCTTCCAAATCTCCGTTTTTCATGCACTCCAGCAAGTCCAGATTTTCCTCGACCGATCGGTCCCTGTAAGGACTTTCTTTGCCTGGTTCATTCCAGCTTCCGCGATATTTGCTGATTTCTTCCGCGCTGAGACTGTCGACATAGGCATCGCCCTGCTCGACAAGCTGAACGGCCCAATCGTACATCCGCCCAAAATAGTCAGAGGCGAAGAACAGGCGATCTTCCCAATCGATTCCGAGCCAGCGCAAATCCTCGATAAACGCCTCAACATATTTTTGTTCTTCCGTCAGCGGATTGGTATCGTCGAAACGCAGGTTAAATTGCCCGTCATAATCCTGTGCAAGCATGTAGTTGAAATATGCCGCATAGGCGTGTCCCAGATGCGGATAGGCATTCGGCTCGGGCGGGAAACGTGTGTGCACGCGGCCCTCGTATTTGCCCTTTTCCAGATCCTCTTCGACTATCTCACGGATGAAATCGAGCGATTGTGCTTCATCAGATCCGGCGCCGTTGTTCGTGTTTTTTGCGCTCATGGTAAGCTCGGTTAAACAGGGAATCGGCAAAGAATTAGGTCGATAAAAAAGAGGACATAATACGCCCCAGTATGCCTGATACTACGGGCCATTCGGTCGCATGTCAAACGTTCGCTCCTCTGTTCAAAAAACCCCCGTGCAGTTCCTTTAATGGCCCTTAAGTCTCTGGGGTCCCTCCCGCATGAGGCTCCCACCGGTATTGACGCCTGCGGGTGGTTCTGGTAAATTTACATTAATTCCAGGGGGCCAGCGAGAGAACATCCGCTTTTGGAGTCCACAATGACAGATAGTGCTGACCGAGTTCGCGTCCGATCTGCCCCGTCACCAACCGGCCCCCCGCACGTTGGAACGGCGTACATAACGCTTTTTAATTACGTTTTCGCCCGACAGCAAAACGGTGATTTTTTGCTCCGCATTGAAGACACCGACCGCGAACGTTCAACCAAAGAAAGCGAAGAGGCCATCATTCGTGCCCTTCGCTGGCTCGGTTTGGAATGGGACGAAGGCCCCGATAAAGACGGCCCCACGGGACCATATCGACAGAGTGAACGCTCAGAACTTTATCGCGAGCACGCTCACCAACTCCTTGAGAACAGCAAAGCATATCGTTGTTTCTGCACTTCTGAGAGACTCGCAGAACTCCGCGAACAACAAAGAAAGAAGAAAACATCCTTCGGTTACGATGGGCACTGCCGAAACCTGAGCGAAGAAGAAATCACTCAAAAGCTCGACGCTGACATCCCGTATACCATCCGGCTGAAAGCCCCTGAAGACGGCGAGACATCTTTCGGAGACCGCATTCGCGGAGAGATATCTTTCCCCAACAATGAAATCGACGACCAGGTTCTCCTTAAAAGTGACGGGTTCCCCACCTACCACCTTGCCAACGTCGTGGATGACCACCTCATGGGCATCTCACATGTCATACGCGCCGAAGAATGGATCAGCTCCACGCCTAAACATATCCTTCTTTATGAAGCTTTCGCCTGGAACCCACCGGTTTTCATCCACCTCCCACTTCTCCGCAACAAAGACAAATCGAAAATCAGCAAACGGAAAAATCCTGTATCACTTGACTGGTATCGTCAGGAAGGCTACCTCCCCGAAGCGCTGCTGAATTTCCTCGCGCGCATGGGATGGTCCCTCGAAGAAGATCGGGAAAAGTTCTCGATTAAAGAAATGATCGAAAAATTCAGCTGGGATCGGGTGAAAACAAGCGGACCGGTCTTCGATCTCGAAAAATTGGACTGGCTGAACGGGGAATATATTCGCGAGCTGCAAACGCGCGAGCTATTGGAAAGGATTCTCGCGGGCGGCTACACGTGTCACGCGGATGAACCCGTGGGCAAACTCGTGAATATCGTACCGCTTGTGCAGGAGAGAATGGAAAAACTGTCCGAATTCGACCAGAAGACGGCATTCTTTTTCGATACAGAAGAATACGATCCTGAAGATTTGATTCCTAAAAAACAAGACGGCAGTCTCGCGGCTGAAATCCTCCGGGCCTGCTCGGTCACTCTCTCGGAGTTGGGATCCTGGGATACGGAAACGTTGGAAGTGGCATTCCAGAACCTCTGTGACGAACACGACTGGAAACGCGGATGGCTCTACATGCCTTTGCGGGTCGCGATAACCTGCCGTCGGGTCAGCACGCCTCTCTTTGAAACCATGGAAATCCTGGGCAAAGATGAATGCGTCAAACGCCTGGATGAAGCCAGGCAAAAAATTACCTGATAATGAATGAAGGGGGACGGAAAATGCCGCGTGTTTATGTGCCGATTCGAAAAATTCTTGTTGTGCTCGTGATTGCTGGCATCGTATACGCCGTGGTGTTTGTCCCCGAAGTGCGAGAAAGAATCACCGGGCTGTGGCAGGAGGCCGGAGAGGAAATGAATGTTGATACCGAACCCACCAATACAATCCGCGGTTCGAAAAAGGTGTTTGTCACCCGAACAGGAGAATATTATCACCGCCGTGGATGCTCAATGACCAAAGGACTCGGCGCCGTGCCGCGCCCTCTTGACGAAGTAAAAGCCCTTGGCTACAAGCCCTGCCCCAAATGCAACCCAGCGCAATAGCCGTGTTCCCCCACGGAAAACCTGTGCCGCAAAGTAGCCAGGTTGCGATCAGGCCGCTGTTAACTCTGCTTAAACGTGATTTTTGCCTTATAATTGAGTGAGACATGAGACGCGTAGCTTTATTTATCATCGGTGTGCTTTCTCTGCTGACAGGCGCTCTGTACGCGGAGATTGAGCCCGACTTCCCTCCTCCCCCGCGACTTGCCACCACAAGAGAACAACTCTCCCAAACCAAAAAGTCACCCAAATTTGAAGAAATCAAAAAGGCCGCACTCCGTAAAGCCAAAAGGTACCTTGAATCGCCCCTTTCCATTCCTGACAAATACGGCTCCTGGTACTTCTACTATGCATGTCCGGAAGATGGTTCACGCCTGAGGCCCATTTCGCCCCAAAAACACAAATGCCCGAAATGTGAGACAATTTATACAAACGAAAGAATCGTTGCCGCCTATCGGGGAATCATGCATTCCCGGTTGGACAAAGCGTCACTGAGTCTGGGGTGGGCTTATGCCTACTCGGGAACGGAAAAGTACGCCCATGAGGTTAAACGCATTCTGACCGGCCTTGCGGACCGTTACGACTCGTATCCCGAACGCATCGACCGATGGGGACATCATGGTATGCTGGCGCGGCTCGGGGGACGCCGCTACGTTCAAAGCCTCGATGAAGCCACCAGCGTCATCAAACTTGCGAAAGCCTACGACCTGACCCGCACATGCCCGGTCTGGTCCCAAAAGGAAAAGCAACACGTCGAAGAAGACTTGTTTCGACTCATCTCTGAGACACTTCTGGTCTTCAATCAGGGTCGCAGCAACCACCAAACCTGGTACAATGCCGGTTTAATGGCCATTGCTTCCGTTCTCGAAGATAAAGAGCTCGTTCGCAAAACTCTAACAATGAAAGGAGGTTATTTCGATCAGCTCGATCGTAGCGTTGGACAGGATGGTTTGTGGTTTGAAGGCACTATGGCCTACCACCGCTATGCCTTGCAGGCCATGCTGGAAATTGTCGAAGCTGGTCAGAAAATGGGCCTTCCTCTTCACAAACACCCCAAATTTAAGGCCATGATCCGCGGTCCTATTGTCGCTTCATACCCTAACGGACGTTTTCCGGCCATAAATGATAGTGATCCTATGAGCATTGGCGGATTTCATGGTTATTTCAAATGGGCATGGGAAACCTATCAGGAACCGATTTTTGCGCGCGCCTACGCGGCTGACGATGCCAGAAAACTTCACAAACTTCTCGGGGAAGACGCTGAACTCCAGTGGCCCCTGACCACAGGATCAAAGGATCTGCCGGATGCCGGTTTGGTAAAACTCGAAATCGGCCAGGGCCAAAAGGCCAACTGTATATTTTTTGACTACGGCCCTCACGGCGGCGGACATGGACATTACGACAAACTTAACATTACGCTTTATGCAATGGGACGGGAGTGGTTGCTGGATCCCGGCCGCCTCAGTTACCGGCACAAAGAATACAGAACGTGGGTCAAACACACCTGCGCACATAACACGGTCACCATCGGAGGCAAAACACAGAAAGCAACGACCGGACGACTCCTGTGGCTGAAAAAGGAAGAAAATTACGCGGCATGCGCTGCCGAATCGACGGGCGCCTACCCCGGCGGCACGCTCCGACGCTACTTGTTTCTCACCCCTTCCGTTCTGGTTGATATTTTCCAGGTTGAGACACCGGAGGAAACGCAGATTGATTTGTTCACCCACGCAAAAGCATCAAAAATTGCTCCGCGACTATCTTACTGGAGAAAGGAAGAGGCGCAAATCGGTTCAAAAAACGGTTATCAGCATTTCAGCCAGATCAAACGGTGGCATCGTCCTAAAACTGACGCTTTCAGTTCAGCTTCCTGGATTTTTTCCGCCGAGAAGAATCTTCAACTGCCTTTAGTCGTTTGTTCGACGGGCAAGCAACGCTTCTTCACCGGGTATGGGATCGGCTACAGAATAAACCAGCGGGAGCCCTGTCTCATCCGACGCGTCACCGGCCGACAGGCTATTTTTGCTACATTGTTTCAGCTCGACAACTCTACTTCCGGACAGCTCACCGACTGGATTAAACGCCCCACTGTAGACAACGAATCGATCCGAGCTGCCTTCAAAGCCGGCCGACGGACATGGAATATAGGTCTAAGCGCCGACGGCTTGTCCGTGGAATAAGCGACCTCCCATTCACATTGTCCGGTCCCGGGTTTCCCATGCCCCGTCAGCGCCATAACCGCCTTTGCCGAACCTTCAGCCACCATAGCCGCGGATTGTTGCTACCTTTGCAATGTTTACAACCTGTAGGTCCACATCGCCGAGGCGAACCTGCCGTCATGCCGTCATTCGGTCACCGTTTTTGTGTTGTGTATGCCAGACGGCAGGGCGTGCTCGGCGATCACGCCGTATACCTGCGTAGCATCCCGGTTACGCGGCAGCCAGATATTTTCTGGGAAGTCCCCAAAACCCATAAATTGCTGCTAATTAGGAAGATGTTAGAAACCATCTGTCCGCCGCACTTCACACTAATGCGGACGTGCGACCCTCATTACGCTTTTTTATCAGATCCGGGACACTGCCAAGCGGGTCGGTGCGGCAATCTCGATGTTGGGCAATAAGAACGACAAGACTGGTTCGCGCATCTTGAGATGGGGTCGCAATGACCAACGTAGCTTGTTTTTCAAGCCAGACTCGTATAAATAAAGGTTACAGAACCTCAGATCCAGGCGCAATGGGCTCATCGAGAGTCAGCAAAATCTCTCTCC
>JAGXLK010000638.1 GCA_018334735.1 Planctomycetota bacterium
CGGAGACAAAAGCCGCCATTGATAAAGGGATCAGTTATCTGGCGCGGACTCAGAGCCGAAATGGCAGCTGGCGTGCCCATGGCCGGTTCAGTACCCGCACCGGTTATCCCTGCGTAATGACATCTCTGGCCGGTCTGGCTCTGATGGCAGCCGGTAACACTCCGGTGGAAGGCAAATACGCCAAAAACGTCCGGCAGGCCGCCGATTACGTCATGAAACAAGCCGACCGCACCGGCCTGATAGCGGGCACACGAAACACTTCCCGCCCGATGTACGGACACGGGTTCAGCATGCTGTTTCTTGCAGAAGTCTACGGGATGGAACCGAATCCAGCTCGGCAAAAACAAATACGCAAAATCCTCCAAAAAGCCGTTGAACTCACGTCGCGGGCCCAATCGAAAGACGGCGGCTGGTACTATACTCCCGACTCTCGGAGCGACGAAGGCTCGGTGACAGTCACTCAAATCCAGGGCTTGCGCGCTTGCCGCAATGCCGGAATAAAAGTTCCGAAGTCCACTGTTAACCGAGCAACAACGTATATCCAGAAATGCCAGCAAAAAGACGGAGGGATCAGTTATCGCCTCGGGATGAACGGGAGCCGGCCCGCCATCTCAGCCGCGGCTGTCGCAACGATGTACAACGCCGGGGAATACGAAAATCCGGTGGCCCATGGCGCCTTGAAATTCACACTCCGTCATCTGCGAAAAAGCAAGAAAGACCCCCTTCAAGCCTACCGAGGTCATAGTTATTATGGCCTGTTCTACGCGAGCCAGGCCGTCTGGTTCTCCGGCGATAAAGACTGGCAAGATCTTTTTCCCAATATGCGCAAATCACTTTTGGCTAAACAACAAGACGACGGAAGCTGGCAGGGCGACAATGTGGGCCGCGTCTACGGCACATCCATCGCGCTTCTGATCCTCCAGTTGCCAAACCAGTATCTGCCCATCCTGCAGCGCTGAACACGAGACAACAGAGACCTGGCCCGGGCATTAAATCTGGCGACATCAAGATCTCTGATCAGCAACGTGCCTGACACTGCATGAAAAAACGATCACCTTTAACTGTTTTCTACAAACCCGATTCAGACAAGTTCCTGCACAGCAGTGCTGGCCGGAACTTGTGAACTCTTCTTTCTGTTGTGCATTCTATACCTGAACGGCATGTGCCGTTTTAGATAGCCCGCATCGGTGCAAGCTAAAGGAGTCCAAAATGAGCGAAGAAAGCCCCGCTTCAGATGTTAATGATGAAGTGGCCAGGGAAGATGTCGAAGCGCTGGAGGATCTTAACGAGGCATACAGCGAAATCAAGAGCGAAATTGGCAACGTAATCGTCGGCCAGAAAAAAGTCGTCGATCAGCTATTGCTTGCCATTTTCAGCCGAGGTCACTGCATCCTGGAGGGGGTGCCCGGGCTCGGTAAAACCCTCATGGTCAGCACTTTGAGCCAGGCACTGAATGTGACATTCAGCCGAATTCAGTTCACACCCGACCTGATGCCATCCGATATCGTCGGAACTGAGGTGCTTCACGAAGATAAATCTTCCGGCGAACGCGTCTTCAAATTTCTCGCCGGCCCCGTATTCTCAAATATCGTCCTGGCCGACGAGATCAACCGGACCCCCCCGAAAACTCAGGCCGCACTGCTGGAATCGATGCAAGAGAGACAGGTAACGGTCGGCGGCGAAAAACATCCATTGCCCGCCCCATTCTTCGTCCTCGCCACCCAGAACCCCATCGAACAGGAAGGAACTTACCCTCTTCCTGAAGCCCAACAGGATAGATTCATGTTCAAAATCATCGTGGACTATCCCGATTTCGACGAAGAATACACGATAGCTGAAACAACGACGGCTACTTTTGAACCTGATGTGGAACCAGTGATGACAGGCGAGGACATCCTGGAATACCAGAAAATCATCCGTCGTGTCCCCGTCGCCCCGCAGGTAATCCGATACGCCCTACGTCTTGTCAGAGCCACCCGTGTCACGGAAGCCGACGTACCACAATTCATTCAAGATTGGGTGGCCTGGGGTGCCGGACCACGCGCCGTCCAATACCTGCTGCTGGCCGGGAAAGCACGAGCCGCCCTCCACGGCAAGACCTATGTCAGTAACGAAGATATAAAAGCGGCTGCGTATCCGGTTCTGCGTCATCGTATCCTCACCAACTTCGCCGCCGAAAGCGAAGGAATCACTCCTGATCGGGTCGTGCACGAACTTCTGGAAACGATATCCGAAAAGGATGACCCCGATGCGGCAATTTCCGACGAAGCCCGGGCCGCATTACGCGACGAATAACCCCGGCCAACCGGTCAAACTGCCCGTTTCCACAATGAGTAGAAAAGACAGAAACAAAAAGCATGGCTGCCAAAAAGACGGATAAGAATTATCTCAATCCGGATATCCTCGCCGAAATTGATCGGATGGATCTGAGAGCTCGGTATGTCGTTGAAGGTTTCATTTCCGGTCTGCACAAGAGCCCCTATCATGGTCTCTCGGTCGAATTTGCGCAGCACCGACAGTACGTCCCCGGTGACGATGTCAGCCATATCGACTGGAAAGTGTATGCCCGTGCAGACCGGTTTTATATCAAGCAGTACGAAGAAGAGACGAATCTGGAGTGCACGATCCTGCTTGATTGCAGCCGGTCAATGGCCTACGGGGAGGAACGAGACGGGATGAGCAAATTTAACTATGCCGCAACGCTTGCCGCTTCTCTCGCATACCTCCTTCAGCAACAACAGGATGCGTCGGGGCTCGTCACGTTTGACCGGGAAATCCGCAGCGAAATTCCTCCCAGCAGTCACCCCCGACACATCTACGCCCTGCTCAGAGAATTGCAGGATTCCGAGCCGGATGATCGAAGCGATGTGGAGGATGTTTTCCCGCGGATCGCCGCTCGGATCCAACGACGCGGACTCGTCATTCTGATTTCCGATATGTTTTACAATCCAGACGCCCTTGAAAAATCCC
>JAGXLK010000639.1 GCA_018334735.1 Planctomycetota bacterium
GGGTATGGAAGTTTTCAGCTATCTGCTTGAGGCCCTTCAGGATCACGATGAAGGGGTTCGGCAGATTGTGTTGAGAGCCATCGAAGAGTTTGTAGAGTTTAACTGCCCGTTCCCTGTTCCCCAAACTATCGAAGCGTTGCAACGGCTTACCGAAGACGAATCGCTTTCCGCATTGTTCAGAGAAAATGTCGGTCAATTGATCGAAGATATTGAGGAAGCGAATTTCGGAGAGCCGTTGATTAAAACAATGGATCGTGTCATTGAATGGCGGGGTAAGCTTGCTCGCCATGCGCATGCTCTTCGGCGAAACGACCAGGGAGAGTTGATCTTTCAGGATAGCGCGGGACTGGATGCCGACCAACTGGAGAAATTGTGGCGAGATGATCTTGAACTCTCGAATGAAGAGATTGAGAAAGCCACAGAAGCGCTGGAATCCGGTGAAGCATTGCAGCAGGAAACAGCCGAAGCGCTTATGCAGGGAATCGTGCGTTGCCTGGCAGGTGCACTTGATGCTTTCTATCATGCAGCCAAAGGATTGGCGAAACTGGGAGAGACTGATTGGGCTTCCAATCTTGAAGAATGGCAAAAGGCAACCGGAGGCGGCCCGTCTCTCGAGTGGGGCGGCGGGGATCTTGTTCAGCAGTGGCAGGAATTGTTGCCCCGGCTCCGCAAAAGGGCTCGAATCGGTATTATGGAATCCCTGGCTGAGCTGAAAGGCGATAGCGACCCCGCGATTTTCGATGAGGCATGCCAGGCCGAAGACGATTGGGTCAAGATCGCGGCGTTGACGGCGCGCTCGCGGGAGGAGGATGACCCGCAATCGAGTTTCAATGAATTGGAAACGCTTGTCGAAGCGCACCGAGACGAGATGGATTTCGTGGATATTGTAGCACCAGCAGCGGCCGCTTTGTTGATCGGCGGGCGCCAGAAATACGCAGCGGATGTGGCCGAGCTTATCTCCCAGGCGCCGACGGACCTCGGTTGTGAGATCACCCAACAACTTATGACCGCGGCGCAAGAGAAAGAAATCGGTGAGATGCTGGCTGATTCTCTGGCGGGAGAATCACTGGATAATCTGGGCAATATTTGTCTTGCCATGGCTATCAGAGGAGGAACTGCTAAGTTGGCAGGGCATATTTTGCCGGACGACCCGCCGGAGACCCATGACATTGAACTTATCTGTGGTCACCGCGCTCTTGGCGCAATGCTCGAACGCAGCGAAGATGCCGATGCGCTCAAAGAATTGTTGCGGCACGGAGAAAAACGTGAACGATATTGCGCGGCTTCATACCTGGGGATTGCCCGTGTGCGGAGCGCCCTCTCGATATTTGCGGGTGTAAGCGATCAGGTGGAATCCGATTGGGATTTGCGAAGTCTTGCCGGTGGCATTTTGGTCCGAAGAGGACAGCGCCAGGGTATGAAATGGTTTGTTAAGAATGCCGAACAGGGCTCAGGACGCGAAAGTGCCAGAACGGCAGTAGCGTTCGGACGCGCCCTTGAGGACATTATTCCGATTATGCTCCACTGTCAAGACGTTAACCTCGGCCGTTTTGTCTGAATGGAAAAGCTGGAGTCCGAAAATGGAACAACTCGCAATCTTAATAGTTATTGGAGTCTTTTACGGGATCGGTTACCTCGTCAAGAAAGCGACGGAATCAGCCTCGCAGAACCAGGGGGCACGGGGCGAAAAATATGAAGCGAGCCAGGGGCAAATTCAGGATTTCCTGCAAGAGATCAAGAAGGGCGCCAATAATGCCAAACAGAAGAACAGTTCGGCGGCCCGTCGTTCGTCAGCCGCATCAGCTGGCACACCACAAATGTCGACTTCGAGTTCGTCTTCAAAGAGTAGTGGTTCGAACGATTACAGCGAACTGACGAAAGAAGATTGGTTCGTCAGCCGAAAAGGCAAACGTTACGGGCCTTACAAAACGGATCGCATCCGGAATATGATTGAGGCGGGCAAACTCGGTCCGCGAAGTAAAGTTTGGAATACATCCTTTGGCAGCTGGCGGGAGCTGAAAGGGGTAGGTGAATTCAGCAAAAATCTGCGAAAAGCCTGGGAAAAGCGCCAGTCTTCTAAGAAAAAAGAACCGAAAAGCGCGCCATCAAAAACACCTCTGGTTCCGCTGTCGGATCTCGCAGGAGGCGATATGAAGCGGGCCGTAATTTGGGCAGAAATCCTTCGTCCTCCCGTGTGTTTGCGAGGCCATATCGGGCATCGACCTCCCACCCATGAAGGCAGTGAATAGTCGATTAACCAGCCCCGGATTTTGCTATTTCCCGCAGAGTTTCAAAAATGTCAAAAACTGTTGCCATACTTTTTGTTTTGCTGCTCATGGGATCCGTCTCTGCAGGAGAACCGGATGGTGGAATGTCTCGGGGGGATTTGAAACAGGAAAAGGCTGTGTCTGAAAGAGATACAAAGAAAGAAAAAAAATTCGAAGTGCCGAAGTGGTTCCAACCGATTTTGACGCTGGTCGGCCTGGCGCTGGGTATTTACGTCAGTTTCATCATAATGATTGTGCTTTTTGAACCCCGTTTTATCTACCATCCTTCCCGGAAGCCAGCCGTTCCCTGGGAGGAGCCCGGTATCACCGTTGAGGACTGTTGGCTTAAGACAGAGGACGGATGGAAACTGCACGGTTGGTGGCTGGAAGCCACGGAAGAAGCCCCCACTTTGCTTGCTTTCCATGGCAATGCCGGGAACCTCACACACAGGGTTGAGTACCTTCATCTGTTGCGGAGAAAAGGGTTTAACGTTCTCATGATAGATTACAGGGGATACGGCCAAAGTCAGGGGCATCCGAGTGAGACCGGGCTCTACAAAGATGCAAAGGCAGCATACAAATATCTGACCGAAGAAAAAAAGATTGCACCGGGGCGAATCATAGCTTTTGGACGTTCCCTCGGGACGGCGGTTGCGCTGAACCTTGCTCTGTCAGAACCGGTGGTGGCTGTGATTCTGGAGA
>JAGXLK010000640.1 GCA_018334735.1 Planctomycetota bacterium
GGACTCAGCTGAACTCGAGGCTGCAGGATGCGCGGTCGACAAGCGGGGTTGCAGGTTTACAGAATGATTGACACCAGACATGAGGTTTATATTACAACAATCTTCAAAGAGTTTTCCGAAGGAAACCTGAGGAACCTGTGCCCGGCTCTGTTCGGGAGTCGGTGGCGATCTCAAACCAGTCCAGCGTTGTCAAACAGGGAAATGACCCACAGCGCAAATTCCTTGGTTTGCATAAAGTTTGTTTTCCCCCCTCTGAACCGGTATGCTTCAAGGCTTGTTGCACGGACGGGTTAGATTTCCCTAAAGGAGAAAAAGCTATGCGCAAAATGGCAAAATTAGTGGCGATCCTGATGGTCTTCACCCTGGCTCTGCAGGCAGCGGAAGATAAATATTACATCGTGCCCGCCGAAAATCTCAAAATCACCGAAGGGCAGCTTCCAGAAAGAATAGGTTGGCGCACCTTCCGCAGGAACAGACACCAGATCCGCGCCTTAATCGATGCTCCCGGCGAAATCTACCTGCGGATGCACAGGAACTTCCGCGACCGGGGCGCCCTGGCCCTCCGCACGGCCGCCAAATTGCCGGTTTCAGGAAGAATCCATTTCCCCCCCGGCCGAGGTGAAGACAGCTCATCGGTAGTGAAGTTCGAGATCCCCGCCGATGTCCAAATCGCTGAGGATCCCGAGAATGCCTTCTTCAGGATCAAGACACAGTATTATGAAAATTTGCTGGACGCGGATATTCCCGGCGCTGCCTGGTTCCGATACCAGGCCAATGCCGCGCGCAAAGACAGCGGCCTTGGAAAACAAAACGATCTTCGCCGGTCCAGGAGGACCCGCCGGGCAGCGACCGGGATGCGTGACACTTATGCAGTCTTCACCGGCGGACGCGCTATGAGCGAGAATTTGCAGCTCGATGAATTCCTGCGTCTCGCCCGAGAATCGGAAGACCCTTCCGTTGATATTGGCGATCTGGAAGGTATCAGCGTCGCGGAGATAGAATGGGAGCCGCTTGTTGAAGGACTGAAGCCGAAAAAAGATCCTCTGGCAGCTCTCATACCCGCCGACCAGCACGCCCTGTTTTTCTCGACGTTCTCAAACATGCTCACGTTGATGGACGAGGCGGCGGAAAAAGGGACCCCCGTCCTGAGACTGCTCCAACCTCGATCCGAAAACGCCCGCACCCGCCAGCGCTATGAAAAACAGCTCTGCCTGAAGACCGACATCCTGAGCAGAATGATGGGCCCACAGCTCGTGAAAAGCGTTGCTTTCACCGGCGCCGACCCCTACCTGCGCACGGGAGCCGATGTGGCCGTCCTGTTCGAAAGCCCCAGCCCGGAGGCGCTCTACAAAGCCATCCGCGGCCGGCAGAAAACCGCTTCGCAAAACGATCCCCGTGTGAAAACTTTCAAAAAACCTTTCGGCAAAATCCAGGCTACCGGGGTCCGGTCGGCCGACCGTTCCGTCTGCTCCTATCTCGCGGTCATACGGAACCAGGTGATCGTTACCAACTCCCCCGCCCAACTGCGGCGCATCGTGGAGACGTCTCTGGGAGAGAGAAAACCTCTGAGCGCCCTGCCGGAGTACACGTTCTTCCGGTCACGCTACGAACGCGGTTCCGACGACGAAACGGGCTTTTTGATCGTCACGGATGCCACCATTCGCCACTGGTGCGGCCCGAAATGGCGGATTGGCGCCTCGCGCCGGACACGCATTGCAGCACTCTTATCAGATCTGCAGGCGCAACATCTGGAAAAAGTAGCGGCCAACGCACCCGGAAAGGTCGTGGATGTGGAGAAGACACCGGTCCCGAAACCGGGTGAAATCAGGCTCGGACCGAACGGCGTGCGTTCCATGCGATACGGCACCCTCGAGTTCCTCACTCCTATCGTGGAACTCGAAATCGATAAAGCAACAAAGTCCGAAGCGGAATCTTACCGACGCTGGCGGGAAGGATACCAGAGAAATTTCCGGCAGTTTTTCGACCCAATCGCGGTCCGTTTTACCGTCAAACCGGACGTAATCGGGGCCGATGTCACGGTCATGCCTCTGATCGAAGGGAGCGAATACAGGAACTTTATCGGCCTGACGCAGGGAGCAAAAATCGTCGCTGACACGGCGGATCCTCATAAAGGCACCCTCGTCCATTTCGCGATGTCCATCGACAAAAACTCGGACACCATAAAGCAAATCGGCGGATTTGGCCCCCTGCAGAGTCCTCAATTTGGCACATCTCCACTTTCATGGCTGGGCGAAACTTTTGCGCTCTATGCCGAGAAAACCTCATTCTGGGAAGAACTGAAAGAAAGCGGCGATCCGGAGGATTTCTTTGAGAAGAATTTCGACCGCCTCCCCATCGTGCTCCGCGCCGGGGTCAGCAGTTCGATGAAACTCACGACCTTCCTCGCCTCAATCAAGGGTTTCATCCAGCAGAGTGCCCCCGGAATGACGATCTGGGAGACGCGGAAACATAAAGGCCGAAGTTATGTGCGCGTTGGTCCCTCTCAGCAGGCGAAAAATGAAATGCCCGAGGACGCACCCGACGATTTTGCGGTGTATTATGCGCCGTCGGGTTCAGCCCTGATCCTCACGCTGAACGAAACATTGCTCAAGGAAACACTGGATCGACAGGACAAACGAAAAGAACAGACCAAAGAAACCGAAAACGAACCGGGCACGGAAAGCCCCTGGCTCGGACGCAACCTGTGTCTGAAAGTCGATTCTCAGATGTTGAGTCTGGCCGAGTCGCTCGAGATGAATTCTTACCGGAAAATAATGCAGAACCGTTCGTGGGGCAACCTCATAATTCTCAACGAATGGAAACGTCTTTTCCCGAAACAAAATCCTGTCGAAATGCACCAGAAACTCTGGCATACCCGTCTGGTCTGCCCCGGCGGTGGGGAATATGTCTGGAATAAAGAACACCAGACCATGGAGTCGACCGTTTACGGTCACCCGGGCCAACCAAAA
>JAGXLK010000641.1 GCA_018334735.1 Planctomycetota bacterium
AGTTCCAAGACCGTGTCGCCCCGATGAGTCTCAAGTTCAGCGGACGGTTCGGCCCGGCCGCCCCGGCTGCTCGAAAATCTGAACTCTTTCGGCATGCCATCCTCAAAATCATAGACAACCATCTTTCCCCTCTGCTGTTCCGCCGCGTTGACGGCAAAGCTCGGCATCAAAACAGCCATCCCTACGATCGCCCAACAGACATTCCACATACTTCTCATGATTCCGCCTCCGTTCATGATTCACTCCTCTTGAAAAATTTGTCCCATATCGAGGTTTGAGTCTCGTTTTCTAATCAAACCAATTCCTTCCAGCACTATTGTTTTTGCAGCTTGACCGAGCGTCGCGGGCCCTGGAACACAAGGGGAAGCCATCTCCGGGAATCGTGAAACCAGATCTTCTCCAGGGGTGCGGTAGAACTCAATTCCTTCCCCCCCTCCAGCCCGACTGACCGATCGATTCGTGCCAGATGGAAGAGCCATACGTCCCCCGGCTCGGGCGTCCGGTCGTCAGGAGCAGAACGGCTTTCGAAAGGGATGGCGACTTCAAGCTGCCACCCCGCATCTCGATCGGTTGAATCGTTCAGCGTACCATCTACATCGACACCCACCGTGGTCCCCGAACAATTCCAATCCGTTTGGAAACGTCTGGCCGGCGTATGGTATTCGTCTTTGAACACCCCGAGCGGATTGAACTCGAAATTATAGTAACGTTTTCGGCGGGGATCCGCTGTGAAGAAAAACTCCACCACGTCGTCGCGGTATGTATCGCTGTCGCGCTCGGTGTGCACAGCTTTGATATCGGGGTCGACCACCTTGAACGCAAGATATATGGCCCGAGTATCCCAGGTCATCCACGCCCGGGTAGCGTGAACGGGCGACCGGTGCTGTGGGGGCAGACTGAATTCGCCGATGGCCTCGGCGCCGCCCCACGCTTCCTCGTCAAGCTTTCCATCAATGACGATTGGTTTCGTATTTCGGGGACACGCGTAATAAGCCCGATGTTGAACGATATCGATTTCGCTTTCCTTTTTCTTCTCCACAACGCCGCAGCCGCCGGCACACAGACCAACTGCCCCCAGTAGGATCGCCATCAAAATGGGCTCCATGCTCCTGTGTCTATTCAACTTTAGCAGCATTGCTATGTAGCCATTCCTCCAGGTTTGTGTAACCATCGCCATCATCATCCGCGCAGGGATTTTCAGGAACCGTTAGTTTCCAGGCGTTCCGCGTCAATTCAGGCCAGCTGCCAACATCATTCTGGCTTTTGATGATACCGCCTTTTCGCTCGCGGACCTGTTTGATTACGCGCCGATCGACCAAATCGCGATCCGCGGGCCGTGCGCCGGCATTGGCGAGCACCCAATCAAGGACCTCCTCGGCAGGTCTAATATCCAGTCCCTTAATCGTCACTGGCGGCTCCGTTACGCGGGCCGTCAGGGGATCGATCGGCTTTCCCATCCAGTGCCGGAAAATGAGCTGATGGGATGCGTGCCAGGGATCTTTCAAATCCTCGCAAACCACTTTCCCGACCGTTTTCTGGGGCCATTCTTTTCCAGCCAGGTAATTCTCATACTGCTCGCCACTGAGGGTCTGCTTGATCAACTTTTCGTGCGCAAGCCGCTCCGCCGGCGTATAACTGACCAGAAGGTCGTCGAGAAAGATCTTGCCATCAACATCCTCGGGACGCGTGATGAGCCGGAGAGCAGCCGGCACGTTATCAAAGTGATTTCCGACCACCGTTGCCAGAATACCACCGCCCCGGCTCCCGCGCGGCTGGGCATTGGCAAGCGTGACGCCTATCCCGGGTCGTGAAGTCGCACAAAACACAAAATTATTGATCACCGCAACACTTGCACCGCCGGAAGCCTGCGGATTGCGGTCCGCGTTGTAGGCAAAAAGGTTGCCGATGATAGCCACATGGCGTGATTCACGTTCCTTTTCCGGGATAACACGATTCCTGGGACTTTGATCCAGAATCAACAGTCCCTTCGAGTGCCCGCCTTTGTGATGCTTGGGGCTGTTCAGGCATTCGGTGAACATATTGCGGCGGAAGGTGATTTCGCGGGCACGAGACTGAACATTTTCATCCGTCGCCCAGCTGAACGTGCAATGATCGATGACGATACGTTTCCCATCAATTTTTGCATTATCCCGCTCGCTCCATTGGGACCACCCCGCCTTATTTTTGAGGGGTTTCTTCGGGTCCCGCAGGTCCCCCACCCGAATCCGAAGATGCTGCAACAATACATCGTGCGTTTTGATACGCAGCTCACATGCTTTCAGGGTAATGCCCGGCGATGGCGCGGTCTGCCCGGCTACCGTTACGTAGGGATTTCTGATCGACAACCCCCCAAACGGAGTAAAATCGATGTTGCCGGATACTTCAAAAACCACCACACGGGGACCTTTCGCTTCCAACGCGGCCTGCAAAGAACCGGACCCACTGGTCTTCAGGTTCGTCACCTTGATCACCCGGGTCTGTGGTTTGTCGAGGTGTCGCCCGCTGCCTGCGGGGGTTTCCATGCCAAACCCGGCAGCGCCCGGGATGATCGGCAAAGACTCACCCGCACCCGCCATGCCGGTGAACAAAAATAACCCCGCAAGAAACATGACATATAACATCCGAAAACGCGTTTTCACGACCCCTCCCATTTTCCGCCTCCTTCGTTTTCCCGGGGAAAATTTCTCATTGACAAAAAAGGATATTCCTCGCTTCCAATTCATTCCTTGATCAGCCGCGCATCACCCCACCAGGCATAGTCGTAGCCTATACCATCGTCCGTGGGGAGAGTAACAAGCGTCATTTTTTCAGCTCCCGTGACATCCACAATCACAGGGATAATGCCGTCGCCGCTGTGGAAAGTATCGCTGGTGTATTTTGCTTTGCCGTCCACCAGAACCTTGAAGACGACGCTGGAACGATCATCCCGGTTTCCCAACCCAGCCGCCGCAACGAATTTCGTGCCTTCC
>JAGXLK010000642.1 GCA_018334735.1 Planctomycetota bacterium
TTGCACAGACCATTTTCCGCGCCGTTCAGCCGGCCGAAAGCAGCGACCCGATGCTGAGCGGATTAAATCTGGATGTCCCCGACGAGACGAAACCTCTTCGCACGGATCCGCCCGCGCTGTGCGGTCTTAAAGGGCGGAACCGATACCACATTTTGCTGAAAAATGTGAAAGCGGTTGAAGGAGCTATATCCTTGCGTGCGAGACTTCAGAACCTTGAAAGTAACGCGAACGTTTCCCTCTGCGCCCGCGATCTTCGCGAACCAAGGCAGATGGTTGCCGGGGCTGTGGAGTTTGGCCGGACGATCGGGGGGGAAGCTCGTTTGCTGGGGAAAATTAGCCCGGATGAAAGAACCCTTGAGGGTGTCTACGCGCGGAAAAAGTTCGACAAATTACATGGGAAAGAGCCGCTTGAAATAAAACTGGAGTTGCGAAAAGGAAAAGCTGTCTTGTGGGTAAACGGTAAAAACGCGGTTGAGTACAGCGGCGGGAAAGCTCCCATACCGTCAAAAGCCGGGCGCTGGGGTTTTACGAGTTCTTATTGTTATGCGACGATCGATCGAATCGAATTGCAATTCTAGCCCGGATTTTACGGATAACTGGAACCTGCTATTGTCAAATCGCACGGTCCTTGTTTACTGGCTACCGCTGAAAACGCTTCTCAACCAAAAAATGCAGGCTTGCCCCGGTCGTTTATCAGATGTTTGTGTGTCTTTTATTGTCATCGTCAGCTCTGTCGAGACTCTACAAACGTTGTTGCTTTCGGTCAGGATAACAACGGTAGGTGTCACGACCACTTGACCGCTCTCCGGTCGCGTGATATCTTGCAATTTGTGGCTTTTTCCGGAGACAGGACGACCATGAATGCTGAAACTGAGTGTGTTTTTTGCCAGATCGTTGCTGGAGATATCCCGGCGGCAACCCTGATTGAAACTGAGAAAGTTCTGAGTTTTCTGGATATCGCTCCGGTCAATCCCGGTCACGCTCTGGTGATTCCTAAACGCCATGTCGAGACGCTCCTGGATCTCACACAGGATGAACTACACAAGCTGGTTTTTATGGTCCAGCGCATTGCCCGGGCTACGACGACTGCTACGGATGCTGATGGGTTTAATGTGCTTCAAAACAACCATGAATGTGCGGGTCAGGAAATTCCCCATCTCCATTTTCACGTCATCCCGCGTTTCTTCGACGACGACTTCAAATTCGGCTGGCGACAACAAAGCTACGAAGAAGGGGAAATCGAATCGTTGCAGCAAGATGTCAAGAAGTTGCTGTAACTTCCAGAGGGCCCAAAACAGTAGCAGCCGGCGGGGTGAGGTTTGTCTCACTTTTGTGAATCCCACCCGAATGTAAGGACTTCTCGATTTGGTGTTTTTATGCCGATACCATTGTTATTTGCGAAAGGTTGATACATGGACAAGAAACAAATACTCAAGGCAGCGGTAGAAAAAGAAGTCGAGGCGCACGATCTCTATGCGGATATGGCTGAAAGAACCGACAATCCGGGAGCGCGTTCTCTGCTTGAGGATCTCGCTAAAGAGGAAGACGGCCATCGCCAGCTTCTGGAAGGCCTGTCCGCCGAGGAAATTGATAAATTCACCCCCCCTGAAAAACGGGATCTGAAACTTACGGAACATCTCAAGTCCAAACCTCTTAAAGAAAATAGCAGTCTCCAGGACGTCCTGGTTCACGCCATGGAACGTGAAAAAAGGGCTCGCGAGTTTTATGAAACGATGGCGCAATCGACCGATGGTAAGACGTCGAGTACGCTTTTCGGTAAACTCGCGAAAATGGAAAATACACATAAAGCGCGCCTGGAAGAGTTTTACGAAGAGGTTTTTCTTCAGGAAATGTGACGCACCTCCGGATAAGTAAAGAAGGAGTTCAACAATGACCGACCAGAACTGCGATATTGCCATCGTTGGAAGTGGCCCGGCAGGCATGGGCGCGGCCCTGTATGCCGGACGCGCCAAAAGGGAAACCCTCCTCTTCGAAAAATTGGGACCCGGCGGCCAGCTGGCGGAGGCCTACGACGTGGATAATTACCTCGGGTTTACAGATGGGATTACAGGCCCGGAATTGACGGAAAAAATGAAGAATCATGCCGAACGATTCGGTGCCGAGATAATACGGGAAGAAGTAGTGGATCTTATCGACGAGGGCGAGTTGAAAAGAGTTGTCACGGGTTCGAACGAGTATCGAGCTCCCGTTGCTATTATCGCATCAGGTGCCTCAAACCGAAAACTCAATGTTCCCGGGGAAGAAAGGCTTGCCGGGGCGGGTGTCAGTTACTGCGGAACCTGCGACGGCGCCTTTTTCCGCGATAAGAAACTGGTCGTTGTCGGGGGGGGAGACGCCGCGATGACAGAAGCAGTGTTTCTCACCCGTTTTGCCTCGGAAATCAAACTCGTCCATCGTCGGCAAGGATTGCGTGCGGAGGCGATGAATATTGATAAGGCGAAGCGAAATGAGAAAATTGAATTTGTGCTTGATACGATCGTTACAGACATTAACGGGGAAAATAAGGTTGAAGGGGTGACACTGAAGAATGTGAAGACTGACAAAGAATGGCAGCATGAGTGCGATGGGGTTTTCATTTTTGTCGGGCATGTGCCAAATACAGGCTACCTCAAGACCATCCTGCCCCAATATGCAGGAGAGCTGATTCCCACCGACATGAATATGGAGACTGAAGTGAAAGGGCTTTACGCCATCGGGGACGTGCGCGTAGGTTCCTACCGCCAGATTGCAACCGCAGTGGCCGATGGTGTGGTGGCAGCAATGCATGCGGAAAAGCGCGTTTAACGTCACGGCTCTGCGGCGGCGCGATAGCGACGTACGCAGCAGCCGATGGTTGGCGGGTTCATATCTCAACGATCATATGCTTGAGCTGCCCATTTGCTGGTTCCCACATGATCGATTGGCGCATTATGTGGTGATACCAGGTCACATTCATCATCCCAACG
>JAGXLK010000029.1 GCA_018334735.1 Planctomycetota bacterium
TTTGATTCGGAAGTGCATGTCGTTTTTGAAGGCGATAAATACGATTGCGAAGATGTTACGGATCTGAACGAGGTTGGGATCGAGCCCACCAGCGATGTTGGTTTTGATGTGGAAGGACGCGATGCCAATAAGGCGAGCGAGATACTGGAAATGTTGGTGAAATATCGGTTCTATATCGAAGAAGCCATGGGGGCTGAAGCGAACCAAAAGGGGGGTTAAAGGATGGACATACGGCAGGGACTCCCGGTTTCTCCGGGTATCAGTATAGGACAGGTTTTCTTGCTCGAGGCGGAAGGGGTCCGTATCCCGGAGCATTTTATTTCGCCTGACGAGACAGACGGCGAAGTTAAACGCCTGGAAAAAGCTTTTGACGAAGCTCTGGAAGAGCTACACAAATTGGCCGGCGAGGTGGGATCGAAAGCAGGTGCCAAAATCGCCGAAATTTTTGTGGCGCACGCCGGAATGCTCGGGGATGAAGCGTTCCGTGAGGAGTTTTTCGAGATGATTGATGAGAAACACTATACCGCAGAGTTTGCCGTCGCAAGAACTATGCGACATTGGCGGAAGCTGTTTGAGAATGACTCATTTCTTGCTCCACGAGTGGCGGATCTGGACGATATTGAACGTCGGTTATTGCGTCAATTATTAGGGCAAAAAAAGGAAGAGCTTTCGTCGCTCCAACAAGAAGTCATTCTTGTTGCACACGACCTGCGGCCGAGCCAGATCGCAACGCTCGACACCGGGCGGGTCAAGGCGTTTGCGACCGATGGAGGGGGCCCGACGAGCCATACTGCTATTATTGCATCAGCCCTGGGGCTTCCGGCAGTTGTTGGTCTGGAATCAATTACCAATGAGGTGGGCGGAGGTGATCTTGTCATCGTTGATGGGGGGCGTGGGATCATCATTGTTGAACCGGACGATGAAACCCTCGAACGGTATGAAGAACGGCGGGATGAAGAAGAACAATCCGGGAGAGTTTTGCTGCAGGAATTCAAAGACCTTCCGGCTGAAACACCCGATAACCACAGAATTACGCTGATGGCCAATATTGAATCACCGAAAGAAATAGAAAGAGCCGTCGAATATGGTGCTGAGGGGATCGGACTTTATCGAACGGAATTTCTGTATCTTGCGCGTGAAGGACCGCCGTCGATGCATGAGCATTTCGAAGCTTATGTCGAAGCCATTCGGCACCTTGGTGACCGACCCCTCATTATCAGGACGCTCGATCTTGGGGCGGATAAATTTGATGGTGAGCTGGGCCTTACCGAGGAACCAAATCCGTTTTTGGGCCTGCGCTCGCTGCGATATTGCCTGAGTCACCCTGACCTGCTCGAAACCCAGCTCCGTGCGATTCTAAAAGCAAGCGCGTTGGGGAACGTGAAAGTTATGTTTCCACTTGTGGGCGGACTCCAAGAATTACAGCAGGCTAAAAGAATGCTTGGAGAGATTCGTGAAGAGTTTGAGGAAAAAGGTGAAGAATACGATCGCGATATGGAAGTGGGCATTATGATAGAAGTACCCAGCGCAGCTATCAACGCCGATATACTTGCGCCTCACTGCGACTTCTTCAGCATCGGCACAAATGATCTGATTCAGTACACTCTGGCTGTCGACCGAGCAAATGAACATGTGGCACACCTCTATCGCCCGGAACATCCCGCTGTCCTTCGGTTGATAAAAAATACTGTGAAAGCGGCGGAAGCTGAGGGTATTCCTGTCGGGCTGTGCGGCGAAATGGCCAGTGTGGTTGTCTATACTGTTCTTCTTGTTGGGTTGGGGTTGAATAGTCTCAGTGTGGCTCCGCCCCAAATTCTCACAGAAATCAAAAAAGTGGTAAGATCAATTACCTATGAGAGAGCAAGAGAGTTGGCGGAGAAAATCCTGCAGACGGCCAATCCCGATGAAAATCTGAAGTTGATTGAAGAGATTAATAATGAGATGCTTCCCGAACTGACAGGCGAATGAGGAACTCGTCTGAGAGGCACCTGCTTTTGCCGGTCTGTTCGTTCAATCACTGGCTGTCTCGGGGCCACCCGTCTGTTTATGCCAGCGGACAGGTGTTTTCAGAAGCTGTTTATAAACCGCATCCGGGACGTACGGACGAACGATATCCTCCCAGCCTTCAGGTCCCATTAACCCTTTGACAAAGCTGCTGCTGACCTCGCAGATTTCGCGGGGTGGCATCATGAATATAGTAGTGATGCTTGAGTTTATATCTTCGTTAATATTGCGCATGGCGCGTTCAAATTCATAATCCTGCTGACTGCGAATACCCCGCAAGATATAGTCCGCGCCGACCGATTCCGCGTAATCAACCAGAAATAGGTTCTCGAAATGATCGATAGAGACTGACGTATATTGCTCGGTGCACTCGCGCAGCATTTCAACTCTTTCATCAACTGAAAATGTGTAATTTTTGTTAGGGTTTATCCCGATCGAAACAATTAAGCTGTCAAAAAGCTGTGTCCCTTTTTCAATCATGAACATATGCCCGTTTGTTGGGGGGTCGAAACTGCCGGCGTAGACACAAACTGTTTTGTCGTTCATTTTGAATCTCCCGATTTTTACGGTGTTCGCTACCCAGAAGTTATCAGACAATTTGGAGCCGGGACGTCAAACCAGGCGATAACAATTCATTGAGCAATGGTTCGCAGGTACTCTCGGCCAAAAGTCGGAGCTTCGGGAATCGCGCATTATATCCAACAACCGAGATATAACTGTGCGCCCGCTGTATCAATTTTACAACCGCGAAGGTAACGTGTAATTGCCTTTTTCTAAAATGTATGCGGACATTCCCTGCTAATTCAGCTCGGTGGGCGGAACTCCATCAAGTACCTTTATCATACACTCTACATCTTAAGGATATGCCGTTTTATTTGGCCTGGGTCCGTAAGAGGCTGGCCAGATTGCTGGCGACATTTCTTTTTTTCCACAATATGCCCTTCGTGTCTCAGCAACTTTTCTTTCCACCTCGCTCCCGCCCTGAATCCACCGATCTTACTATCTGAACGAATAACCCTATGGCATGGGATGAGAACGGGCAAACGATTTTTTGCAAGTGCGTTTCCGACAGCACGGGCAGCCCGGGGGGAACCGCAGCGCACGGCCAACTTGCTGTAGGTTGTCAGCTCACCGAATGGGAGAGTCTGAAGTTTTCTCAAAACGAGCGTGTCGAAAGTTTTCAGCGGTTGTGGAACCAGCCATTTTAGGGGAATCTTGACCGGGCACCCTGCAAAATATGAATCCAGAAAACGGCGCACTTTTTTCAGCGGGGCAGTATGGGCATGATCGGTCGATTTCGCGGAAGCGATTTCCCGTTCAGTATCTTTGAGCAGTTCGAGGCTGATTACACCCGAACGTGTTCCACGAAGCCGCATCGGCCCATACTGACTCTGATAAAAAGAGGTAAACATAAATCGTTATCCCACACATATGCCAGGACAGAATTCGTCTTAGGGTCTAAGAATCGTATAGCCTTTTGGTGGTTTATATGAGAATGTTTTGTCTTTTAGCTTCACATTTGTTCGTCTGTTATGAAGCCGAAACTGATGGACAATTTCGCCATCGCTTTCGTGCAGCATAATTTTTCGGGGCAACCAGGAATCGTCGGGGATTTCCGTCTCAATAGCTGCAAACCGGGTTGGAGCATCTTTGTCACGTGGTTGGAACCGAAGGGTGTAGATTTTCAGATTATTTTCTTTTTTCGTGCTTTTATCCCTCTGCTTTGTGTTTTTAAGCGAAATGACATAGGTCTCAAGAAGGTTTCTGGGGCTTTCGCCATATCCGAAGGTCAGAAAGGAAGCTTCCGGTGATTCAGCGCTTTTGCTGGCGGCATCGTAAATTTCCGTCTGTTTTTCGTCGTGATCAGTAACCCACCAATTCTTGCCGTCAGAATAGATTTCTTCGTTGCGAGGTTTGCCGAGTTTAAGATGTATCTTATCCGGTTTGAGAAACTCAAGTTTTCCTGTGGATGTCTCAGATTCGTCGAGCAATGGGATCTGACGTTTATAATTAACATCAGCCACAAGTGATTTAACATCACTGTTTGCGCGTTCCAGTTGTTTGAGGACTTTTTGCAGTTCAGGTGAGAGGTCGTCGAAAGGCGTATCTGCCTTTTCATCTTCAGCTGCACCGAAAGCAGGAGCGCACAAAAGAAGTGCCAAAAGCGGCCACACGAAAATGGCTTTCCTCTTACTGTAGATCATGGCAATTCTCCCGGAGCGACGGATTGATCTGGCAGGTAATCGAACAAGTCGCCCAGCGTCTCCAGAACGATGTCGGCTTGTTCAGCAAAAGCACGATTGCGTTGATTTTTCAAGAGCGCCGTAAATGCACCCGCTTCGTTTCCGGCCTGGATATCGAAAACGTAGTCTCCAATCAGAAGGAGCTGGGATGTGCGGAGATTAAATATAGATGCGATTTTTCTGACAGGTTCAGGAGAAGGCTTAGGATCTGCGTCCTCCCGGGTAATCCAGCAGTCAAACTGTAGAGCGAATCGTTGAATTACACAAGTTACAGAATGTCGAGAATTTCGCGTCAGTAGCCCCAGCGGGTAACCGCGGGATTTCAGTTTATGCAATATTTCTTTGGCCTCGGGGACAAGTTCACAGGTCAATGCAGCTTTTTTTTCGTGTTTTTCGAGGACCTGCAGAACTTTTTGTTGTGTTTTGAAATCTGCGCTTGCGACGTATTCAAGGATGGGCGTATCAACAGGGACCTCTGCTTCCTCACGGATATGGCGAAAATCAAGATCTGATTGTACAAGCGTGCCGTCCATATCAAAGATAACACCCTGGATGTCCATCGGTTTCATAATTACACCACAGATATTGTTGCCCGAACATAGTAATTATACGATAACGTATATGATAACTTTTCAGGGAGGTACAATCCAACCGACCGTCACCGCGTTTCAATGATATGCAGCTGAACTGTATCTGGCTGTGTTTCCAATCTCAACTGCTCGAAGTAAAGAAGAAAGTGTACGTACAAAGAGGAGAAAGGCATTTATGTGAGAGGATTGCTTCTTTGGCGTATAATAAAAGCTATTCGATGGCGGTTTGGATGCATTTGGATTCTACCAATCAGCGATATCGGTATAAATCAGGGCAATAGGATGGCAAAGCGCGAATCTGGCGATCCGGATAGACTACTGTTTGTGGCTCCCGAGATGGAAGCTCGGGGGACAAACGAGTACGTCGTCCATCTGGCCAATGAACTGCAAAGGCGCAATCTGACCGTTGCCGTGTTCGGTGGGCCAGGGGCTATGTTCGAAGTTCTAAAAGACAAGGGGATTCCTTCCCAAACGTTCGAGCGTCTTGGAAAATTACGAATGCGCAGTGCTGAACGCGAGCGTTTTGGGGAAGAAATCCGGAAATTCGATCCCCAGATTGTCCATGCCCAGACCGTCCGGGTGGCCCGTCTCGTGAAACAACTCGGAAAACAGGTTGATGTGCCGGTGGTTTTGACGATGCATGCTCCTCCGAGGAAGGTCAGATCTTTCCGGTCGATTGCCGAGCAAGTCTCAGGGATAATCGCTACCAGCGAGGATGTTCGCGAGGAACTTGTGAACGAATGTCGGGTAGAAAAGAGCAAGATTGTGGTGATTCCAAACGGGATTGACATTGATGCCGTTGCGGGCAAAAAGACGCGGCCTATTTTTAGCAGTGGGTCGGTTGTACTTGGTTCGGTGGGCCCAGTGGAACACGCGAGGGGACACGAACTTTTTGTTCGCGCAGCGTCTCGAACGGTTGGAGAAGGTCAAAGGTGGCATTTTGTGGTTGCCGGCAAAGGTGAGGAATTGCCACACCTGCGGAAATTGCGTCGGGAGTTAGATCTGGAAGAATGCCTGACGTTCGCACGGGATTTTTCATCGTATGATGAGGTGCTGGACGCACTTGATATTGTGATCCAGAGCGCTCAGGTAGATGTATCCGGCTTTAGCATCCTCGACGCAATGGCGAATGGAAGACCTGTCATTGCGTTCAACACAGGGACTGCTTGTGAGATGATAGAAGACGGTCGCACTGGACGACTTGTCCCAAAGGACAACGTTGTAAGTCTCGCATCAGCGATGCAGGAATTGGCGAGTCAACCTGAGAAAGCGAGAAGGATCGGGGAAGGCGCGAGACGGGCCGTGGGCGAGAAATTTAATATTCGACGGGTGGCTGACCGCACACTTGAATTCTATGACCGTTTGCTCTCGGGAGGGACGGCGGCAGGGTAACGTCACCCCCTTGGATTCGTGAGCCACAGAAAGATCGGCCAGATCGATTATGACGAAAGATGAAAGAATCGTCAGAAAGAAATTCGATTTTACGTTGAAACGCCCGCCCAATATAGACCGGATCGATGCTTTTCTGGCGGCGAGATTCCCGGAATATTCGCGCACATTTATTCAAAAATTAATTGATGAGGGGCTTATAACGGTCGATGGGGAGCCCGTGAAAGCATCGTATACGCCGCACAGAGGGGACACGGTCGAAGCAGAAGTGCCGATGAAAGTCGGGGAGGTGATCGAACCAGAGGAGATGGATCTGGATATTATATACGAAGATGAATGGATTATCGTTGTGAACAAACCGTGGGATATGGTCGTACACCCTTCACGCGGCCATCAAACCGGTACATTGGTGAATGCGGTGGCTTATCATTGCGAGAATCTCAGTGAGTTTGGCGGCGATCTGCGCCCCGGAATCGTGCACCGCCTCGACAGAGATACTACAGGCGTGATCCTGATGATCAAAGACGAAAGCATTCACCAAGATATTGCAAAACAGTTTGAGCATCGGGAGACGCAAAAAGAATACATCGCAATTTGTGAAGGTGTGGTCGAACTGGACAGCGATGTAATCGATGCGCCGATCGGAAAGCATCTACGCGACCGGACGCGTATGGCAATCCGCTATGACCGGGGCAAAAAAGCGACGACATTGTATGAGGTTGTCCAGAGGCTCGGCGATTTTACAATCGTCAGATGTAAGCCGCATTCGGGCCGCACCCATCAGATACGCCTCCATATGAAACATGTGGGACATCCAATAGTCTCCGATTGCGCGTATGGGTATCGTGAGAATATTTATTTAAGCGACCTTACGGGCGAAGAGCATTACCCCTCAGAATCGCCTCTTCTGAGCCGCCAGGCTCTCCATGCCCGGCGCCTGAAGATATTCCACCCGGCGCGTGAAGAAGAGATAGAGTTTGAAGCTCCTGTGCCGGATGATATGATGGCATTGGTCAATGCTTTGAGGGAGCAGAACCGCGGGTGATAAAAAATGGGAGGAAAGACAGGGGCTAGTCGAAATCCTGTGAGGCTTCTTCGATGACATCTTCTTCCACATAGATAGGCGCATCCATCTGCACAGCCAGGGCAATTGCATCGCTGGGACGACTGTCGACATCAAATGTCTGCCCGTCTTTTTTGAGGATCAGGCGGGCGTAAAACGTCATGTCGTGAAGGTCATTTACAATGATGCGGTCAACCGTTACATCTATACCCTGAAGGATATTTCCGATCAATTCGTGGGTGAGGGGACGGGGCGGGGGTTCGCCGTTCACAAAACGGTGGATAGCAAAGACCTCGAAAAACCCGATAATAATCGGGAAGCGTCGTGCCCCTTCTTTCTCTTCCAGGACGACGACCTGCCGATCATGGCTTTCGCTCATAACGATTTTGGCCAGGCGACATTCAACTGCGGCCATCGGTGCTTCTCCTTATCGAAGGCCAGTGGCATGTGCACTGATATGCTTTTCATTTTAATAACGACAAAGAGGAGCGTCAAAGAGGGAATGAATATCGGTCCGTTTTTTCTCAAGGTGAGGGCGAGATCCGTCCCTGAAGCAAGTAGAAGATTGTGATTGCACAGTTAGAGGCGCGGAGACAGGCGCCTCGTTTGACACTTTTAGTTCCGGCGGCCTAAACTGGGTTTTGCTGACTGGATATTGTTGCGGGCTATTCCTGTCGCCAAAATTGATATTGATGTACTCATTTCTCAAATGAGGAGAGGAACTGTGAACGTGACAGTTACGGAAGACTGCATTGCTTGTGAACGCTGTGTTGAGATCTGTCCGGACGTTTTTGAGATGGGAGATGAATTCGCGGAGGTGATTGTGGATACTGTCCCTCCTGAATACGAGGATGCTGTGGAGGAAGCGGCGGAAGAATGCCCAGCGGACGCAATAATAGTTGAAGGATAGCTGGTGCGTTGTAAAGAATTTCTTGGAACGGTGTTCATACTTGCGTAACAATACTCAGCGTTTGATATAACCTGCGTGCGATGCAGGTTAGAAAGCCAATTTTCTTCATGCAACGGAATCTGAGAGAAGCCATTCTCTGGTCTCAGGACGGTGACGTTGTAGATTGTTTTTTGTGCAATCACAGGTGCACCATATCGGAGGACCATAGAGGTTTTTGTGGGATGCGGGAAAACCGGCAAGGTACACTTTACAGCCTGGTCTACGGCCATCTTGTGACCTCGAGTGTTGAGTTTATCGAGAAAAAACCACTCTACCATTTTCAACCCGGGTCGCGGTCGTACTCAATTGCAACCCCGGGATGTAACTTCCGGTGTCCATGGTGCCAGAACTGGCGTATTTCCCATAGCAATGGAATAGGTGATCTCAATCAGATCGCTTATACTGATCCATCGCATGTTGTGGAGAAAGCAAAGCTCGAAAAGTGCCAGAGCGTCTGCTACACCTACACGGAGCCCACCATTTTCATGGAATATGCCCTGGACACGGCGCGTCTGGCCCAGAAGGATGGGCTAAAAAATGTATTTGTGACAAACGGTTATCAGACTCCGGAAGCGGTTGACACAATTCAAGGGCTTATCGATGCTGCTAACATCGATCTTAAGAGTTTTTCGGATGATTTTTATAAAGAAGAGTGTGGGGCGAGGTTGGAGCCAGTTTTAGAAACAATTAAGAATATGTATAGGGCCGGTATTCATGTTGAAGTGACGACTCTGGTTGTCCCGGGATTGAATGATTCCGACGATGAATTGTCCAGTATTGCGTCGTTTCTGAGTGGGATATCCGAGGATTTGCCCTGGCATGTAACCCGGTTCCATCCTGATTTTGAAGCACAGGACATCAATCCTACCCCGCGCGAGACGATTCGATGCGCGATAGAAATCGGAAGAGAAGAAGGTCTGCAGTACGTTTACGCTGGAAACATTGCTCTTCCCGAAGGTCGGGATACGGTTTGCCCCAATTGTGGCCACAGCGTAATACAGAGAGGCGTGCTCGGGGAGACTGAAAGTAAGCTGGAGGGTGATAGGTGTCCGCACTGCGGATTCCATCTGCCTGTCGTTGTATAAAATCAGTTTGGCATTATCCGGGGTTTGATCACGGAACAATTATCGGAACTCACAGTAGAAGATAGGACTTTTATAGAAGAGAAATTAGAGCAATTTCCTCCTCGTATAAGTGCGCTTTCAAAGAAAGCTGTCACGAATGACATCCAGCAGCCGACTCACAACCAAAGCGAAAGTTAAAGAACTTCGTGACGTACTTGCCGATATCGATCATGTGTGGTTGCTCATGCATGATGCACCTGATCCCGATGCGATGGCAACAGCGATGTGCCTCGAAAAAATCCTCAGGAAGGCGGCCGATGTGCGCGGTGACATGATTTATGGCGGCCACATTGCGCGTCCTGATAACCTGGCGATGGTTGATTTGCTGGACGTATCTTTGACCCATATTAAGGGCAATAAGATTGATCCGAAAGACCATTTCGTATGTGTTGATACACAGCCTTCGTTCAGCAATAATTCTTTGCCCGACAATGCAAAAGTTGTCGGAGTTTTCGATCATCACCCGGCTGCAACAGATAATGTTCCGTTCATGGATATTCGGGAAGAATACGGAGCGCTTGTGACTGTTGCGTTTGAGTATGTAGAAGAAGCGGGGTTGGATTACGATTCACGTCTTGCAACCGCCGTCGCCTATGGGATTGCTTCGGAGACGGAAGACCTCGGACGCGAAGTGAGCCAGCGGGATCTTGAGGCGTACATCAAAGTGCTTCCGAAAGTGAACCACGTGTTGATGGGACGGCTGCACCACCCCCGTGTTGAAAGACAGTTTTTCAGTACCCTTGCGGCGGCGTTGGGGACCGCCCAAATATACGAAGATCTGGCCATCTGCCACCTGGCGAGGTTGAATGCGGACGATGAGCTCGCGCGGGTGGCTGATATTCTGAACTCTATGGCGGGCACGCGCTGGGTTTTTTGTACCGGTGAACAAGAGGATGTCCTTCTGTTGTGCCTGCGCACAACCGACACTGATGCAAACGCCGGGGACCTGCTGAATGAAATGGTAGGCGATTATGGCGGGGCGGGAGGCCACGATATGGTGGCAGGGGGAAACATACCTCTGGATCAGGACAGTGATCCGGACCAGTTGCGGGAATTCCTGGAATCTACCTTTCTGAGAAAACTTGGCGTTTCCTCGGAGAACCGCGAACAACTGCTCAATCCCCCGGCACAGGAGAAAATTCCCTGATCCGGATGACACTCGTCCAGCTCGGAAAGATGGAGTTCTAAGTTTCTTCGGTTTTTGGTTTTTTGTGGCCGATTTTGTGTTCGGTTCCTGAAATCAGCCGGCGAATGTTTCCGTGGTGGAGGAGGATGACAAATATCCCCGCTCCCGCACAGAAAATCGAGCGAAAGATGCCCGCTTCAAGCGCATGCGGAAAAACGAACCACACGGAAACTCCGAGAGCAATCGCGGCACAGATGGACGCCAGTGAGACGTACCGCCATATCAGGAACACGA
>JAGXLK010000643.1 GCA_018334735.1 Planctomycetota bacterium
GGAGAGAGCCACCATTTTCCAGTCGATCGTTTTCGGCTCATCGCCCGGCGCATATTCCCGGTGGTCGACGAACTCCTGGCTGTATCCAAAATAAGGGCTCCGGTGACGGGATGCGTACATCCCTTCCACGAGCACTCGGGCCCGGATCTCGATATTCGCAAGTGACCTCAGAACATCTGGATCGAGAAATTGGCTGGTGGGCATGTTATTCTCGGGTTAGAACCAACGAAACAGTAAACCCCGTGGGATAAAACCGTCAGGAGCCGACTTTCTCCTTCGGTGCTTCCGGCACAACTTCCAGCAGGTCATCGATTACATCGTCGGTATCCACACCGTCAGCGAGAGCAGTATAGTTGGTGACCATTCGATGCCGCATGACGGGATGGATCACGGCACGGACGTCTTCGGCAGTGGCCTGAAGGTTGCCACGCAGAAGCGCGCGGGCCTTGGCCCCAAGACTCAGGTACTGGCCTGCACGCGGGCCGGCTCCCCAGGAAAGATACCTCTTCACCATCTCCGGGGCATTCGCCTCGCCCGGATGCGTCGCCTGGACAATCCGCACGATGTAGTCGAGAACGTGATCGCTGATAGGGATCGTCCAAACCGTCTCGCGCAGTTGCACAACCTGCTCGCCGGTAAGGACCGAATCCGGTTCAGGCAGGTGCCCAACCGTGGTCTCACGGATAATCTCTTTCAATTCATTTTGAGCCGGGTAATCGACCATCACCATAAACATAAACCGATCGAGTTGGGCTTCCGGGAGCGGGTAAGTTCCTTCTTGCTCGATCGGATTCTGAGTCGCCATCACCATGAACGGTTCATCAAGACAGTAGGTTTGTTTCCCAACCGTGACATCTTTTTCCTGCATTGCTTCCAGGAGAGCCGCCTGTGTCTTCGGGGGCGTCCGGTTTATTTCATCAGCGAGCAGCAGATTCGTAAAAACGGGACCAGGCACGAACACAAACTCTTTGCCGCCCGTGGTACGGTCTTCTTCCAGCACTTCAGTCCCGGTAATATCCGAAGGCATCATATCCGGCGTAAACTGGATCCGTTTAAAATCCACGGAAAGGGTCTTGGCAAGGGTCCGTACCAGGAGTGTTTTTGCCAGCCCCGGCACCCCGACCATCAGCACATGTCCGCCGGCAAACAATGAGATCAGCACTTCCTCAATCAGCTGTTCCTGTCCGATAATGACTTTTTGGATTTCGCCAAGGATCTTATCACGGGCCGCATGGGCCTTTTCCACCAATTGGACATCTGCTTCGTCGCCCATTCTTTCTCCTCTCTCTCCCCCGTTCCCCATATTGATTTTCGATTTCAAAAACCGTCTGACAGACACCTTTAAACCGTTCTTATTTTTACCCGTTAGGGTTCACGCGTCAAGCGCGTGCAAACACCGAGCAGCGTATGCTCTGGCTCGTTTAGGTATTTGATACCTGTTGAGCTTACTCAGAACCGCAGTCCGTTACCTTCTCACCCACACGTGGCCCGTCACGGTAAATTCCCCGCCGCTTTCGGTGATTCGGGCGTAATAGAAGTCATCCTCCCGATCCGAACCCGTCTCATCCACATAGTTCATATGCAAATGATGAGATGGTTTCTTGCCCGCACCGCCCGCAAGATAATCGTTTTTTTCAGGATCTCTGCCTTGATAATCCGGCGTTCCGCCCAGATCTGCAGCTGGATCTCCCGAGCCCCATCGACCTTTCCCCTTTCGCCCATAAAAAGATCATTCACACGAAACAAGGCCACTGTCCGTTGCCCGGCGGTCGAATAGGTTCGCCGCGCAAAAAACGCCCCCCAGAGCGCTTCTTGTGTCAGTTCCGGCGGCCAGACCGCTGCCAGACCGTTCTGGTATTGCAAAGTGACGTACGGGAACAGGGGACACGATTTTTGGGAAACGCCTGGCTACCAGCACCGCACCGACCCACAGCGCAAAATTCCTTTTCGGATAATTAGTCTTGACAAATTTTCGACGCGCATAATACGATAACAGATTAATTTGACGCCGCCCATCTCGAGCCCGTCTCTTACAGATTCCACTGTCAAAAGACGAGAAGTTTAAATTGCTCCGCAAGCGCATCGGGCCTAAACCGAAGGGAACAACAAGATGAACTACGATTGGGGAGCCGCCAGCGAGCTACGCACGAATCGCTCACGGCCGAGAATACATTTCGGAATCGATGACCTGCCCGCGCTGCGGGAAAAATTGTCCTCCGGTCACGGTCGGACAATCGTAGAGGCGTTCCGCGAGCGAGTCCACTCGCAGGTCGAGCGAGTACTCGAATTCGAAACGGATGCGGAACTCCGCGAGGCGACCGGTGAACCGCGTTCGAAAGCTCAGAAACTCGTCAAAGGCGGACGAACAACCGGCATCGTCGATATGGCCCTGATCCACCTGCTGGACGAGGATGAAAAAGCGCTGAAAGCCGTAAAACGTCTCTTCCGTGTCATCCCCGATTTCGACAGCTCCGGACAGGGGCGCCTCGCCCTCTCCTACAACGGCGTCGGTCTCATCTGCCAGGCCTATGATATGGTGGCCCAATACCTCGAGCACGACGAAAAAGAGAAAATCTGTTCCTGGGCATGGGAAGAGGGAGTCCAGGAGAACCTGAACGACCTTTCGGTACGCATCTTCAAAGGTCCCGGCGCCAATATCCCCATGAGCGGCGTGCTGAATGCTGTGCAGGCTTTGCTCTGTCTTGAAGGTGAGCCCTGCGTCGAGGGCGCTGAAGAACTCTGGACGCAGGTCGTTCCGATGATCGAAGCCATCGTCCACGGATGTCTCGGCCCCAACGGCTACCCCGAAGAAGACATGGGATACGGCACGCTGATGACCGCCCGTCTCGCCCACACCGTCGAAATCCTGAGACGCGCCGGAATCTACGATGTTTATGAAAAGTGCCCACGCTACGCCAAATTCGGGCGCGCCATGCTCCACATGGTCCAGCCCTGGGGTA
>JAGXLK010000644.1 GCA_018334735.1 Planctomycetota bacterium
CCGCAGGGAGCTCAGGGTGAAATCCTCAATGTCCCTTCCGTCCATGCGGATCGTGCCGGTATCTACATCATAAAATCGCGGAATGAGGTTCAGCAATGTCGTTTTCCCAGAACCACTTGGCCCCGTAATCATAATATGTTCCCCTGCCTCGACCTTGAAACTGACATCTTCAAGGACCCGTTCATCCTGATAGGAGAAGCTAACGTTCTGGAACTCGACCCGCCCTGCCGTTATTTCATACTTTTGCGCATGTGGCGGCTCGGTAACATCCGGTTCGGTGTGAAGAATTTCGTATATTCGATCCACCGAAGAAGCCGTCGAGGAGAACTTGCCAGCCTGCTTGACAAGCGCCAGAACACGGGGATAGAGAGCGCCGGTATAGGTAAAAAAGGCCACAAACTCTCCAACCCCCATGGTCCCAGTTTTCACCGCATAACCTCCAAATCCAATAACCAGAATCATTCCCACTCCAATCAGAGCATCCGCAGCAACCTTCTGCAGCAGATAGTAGCGAGTGCGAGTGATCTGGGCGGACATGCCCTTACGCATTGAGCGCTGGAATTTCTCCTGTTCCTGAGGTTCGGCCACGGCGGATTTGACCGTCTCCACACCGCTGAACTGTTCCACCACATCGCCGCTTAAATCTCCGAGATAATCCTGAGCCTGCCGGGAAAATTTCTTTATGGAGCCCCGGAAACGCCTGTGGATCAGCCAGTGAAACGGTAAAACAGCCAGAGAGATCAGCGCCAGTAGCCAGTTCAGCCACAGCATTATGCCCACCGCCACCAGAAGCATCAGCGCGTTCATGAACAGTTTTATCAGTTCGCTTCGGATAAAAGTCTTTATCTCGGTGACGTCCTGCATCAAGCGCGAAGATATGGTCCCCGGGCGGTGGCGTCTATAAAAAGCCACCGAAAGACGATGCAGATGTTCAAACAAGCTGGTTCGCACCTCAAAAGCAATCTGCTCCCCAAGAATACTCATCCGGCTTTTGGTGGGATAGTAAACGGCATTTCGGGCCACAATGATGACAGCTACCGCCCCAAGAACATACCATAAGTATTCAAAACGGCCCGGTTTGAATATATCATCTATGACGATCTTCAGCAGGTAGGGCAGGGATTGGTTAAGACACGCCAGAACAATACAAAGTACGAATATGAGTCCGAGGGCACCTTTATGGCCCCCGAGCACATAAAACATCTCTCCCAGCACAGAACGGTTGCTTTCAGAAGATAAGGGCCTCAGGTTTTGTTCTGCTTCTGCGATTTTCGGGGTCCAGCTTCAGGGGGATTTACTCAACTTTATTTTCAGGGACTCCAGAACTGCGAGAAGGCCGTGTGACTTCCCGCTGGTGAACGTACTTCACCACACCTTCCTGGATGATCACCACACCAAAATCATAGTACCATACTTCGCGGCGATGTTCATCCCCTTCCCCCTTTATTTCACGCTCCGCCGGATGTCCTACCAGACTTACGACCCGCTTCTCGCTCATACCAACGCTTATGCCACGCTCCGGTGAAATTCCTCCAAGCGTCTCAACTGAACGGGTAGCTCGCTCTCCTGTCACCTGCTGCTGCACACAACCGGACATCAATAAACAGACAACCAGCGGGACGAAAAGCAAGCCCGTGTAAATCTCAAAAATCTTTTTCTTTAAAAATTTCACGCATCCGCTCATAATAATTGCGCAATTTGTTCTGGAAGGCCGCGTAGTAAAAATCGGTGTAATAGTGATAACGAGACACATTGTGATCGACCAAGAAGATGCGATCTCCATCGGGATTAATCTGCGGCAACTGAATTTTACGCCCGACCTTGAAATTGTTGACGCTGAGTAGCGACTGCATTTTGTTGACCGAAATCATTTCTCGCACAACAATTGCCGCTCTAAGACGCTCCACGTCTTCCATGCTATCAAGAACAATTCCAGTCTGTCCCCGGTGGCAGACCACACCGTCCTTGTTTTCAGCAGATGGTGGCTGCAACCTGTTGAGCTCATACCATAAATTTTCCATTTCATCGCGGCTTTGAACTTCTCGCACCTCCACCTCAGCGGCAGGAGTATGGGTGATCTGCCTCAGCACTGCGCCGGGTTCCAAATCATAGCGTAAAACAAGGACTTTGCGAGGATACTCCATCTTCTTCTGGAATTTATTTCCGCGTATTTCATTGAGCTTATGTCCGAGGAACACAACATCGTAACCAGCTGGCTTACCGGGATCTTTTTCGAAGTAAATCAAATTGTGCAGTTTTACCCGTTCGTGAATGTTGAGGTTTTTCGCAATTTCATAAAGCATTCGAACCACAACGGCCTCCTCTCCCGGCATCCTGTCCCCGCCGACAACGTCGAAAGGAGGTTTGTTACGGTAGCTGGGATAATGTCGCAAAAAGTTATCGCTACGGCGAAAAACGTGCTTAAGGGTCTCGTTGTCTTTAATGAACTCCAGGTCGAAAACATCGTCTGTCTTCAGACGGTAAGATTCCCGGAACAAACGGCAGTCCGTGAAATTGAACTGGTCGCTCCCTTTAGGCAAAACAGCCCTCTTCGGCCCCTTCGGCTCAAGCACACGTGGAGTAAGAACAATGATATCCTCCCTCTTTTGGTTCGTAATCGAACTGACCTGAAATAGCTTCCCGATCAAAGGTATCCGCGAAATAAAAGGAATACGATCAATCGTGTGATCCTTTTCGTTCCGTATCAACCCCCCTATGATAAAGGCCGTATTATTCTCGACCTGGGCAGACGTCTGAGCTTTGCGAGTATTGACAATCGGCGCAACTTCCACGTTATTGGCCGTTATGTAATCCATCACTTCGCTTACCTCAGTCTGTATCTGCATACTAACATGTCTTCCGTCGCTGGATATCCGGGGTTTGATATTGAGGGTTATCCCCACGTCTTTATAGTCGACGTCCACCTTAACGGCACCGGAATACTCGCCGGTGTAAACCGT
>JAGXLK010000030.1 GCA_018334735.1 Planctomycetota bacterium
TCGGCCTGGTGCAGATACAAAAGCTCACATCCCCAGCAGTCGCCATGGATTTGCAAAAGATCGTCCTGTTCTTCGTGATAAGCCGGCAGGTGGGCGTATTTCGGCGATTTTGCCGGGCGCTCGGAAGGGGGACGCCCCAACTGATCGATTTTGAACCCGTCGGCGTCGTAACCTTCGGGCGAGAGCAATTCTTCGATTCGTTCTTGGATTAGAGAACGGTATTGGGGGTTGGTGGGATCGACGCATATTTTTCGGTTGCCGGCCATAACGCATAATTCGGCGGGGACCCCGCCGCAGACCCAGGTGCCGATCCACAGCAGCACTTTTCGACCGGCGTTGTGCTGGGAGGCGATAAAACCTTTGAGATCCGGCCATTTTTCAGGATCCGGTTCCCACACGCCGGTGGCCCAGCCCGCGTCCAGAATGACCGTGCCGATCGGCAGTTCCGCCTCTTCAAGCCGTTCGATCCACCGTTCGTAGAACTCTCGGGTGCAGTACCGCCCACCGCCTCCTGCGCGGGCACCGTTTTCGTACTTTGCCAGGGCGACCTGATCCGCCCATCCGCAGTAAATGGGTCTGAGCCACCAGTCCGGGACCTGTTCATGTGTGGTTGTGCCTTCGGGATATAATTCCCTCATGGTTCGAGCCAGCAGGTCCATCCGTGGTTCTTCTTTTGAACTTCTTGCCAGCACGACACGCACGTGCTCAGCGACCTCGACCGGATCGCTGTGTCCTTCAAGATCAATCCGGACTTCGGCGCCTTTTTCCATAACCGTAAAGTCGATAAAATTCCAGAGGTGCCATCCTGCATCCGCTTCCACCCCGATCAGGACGCGATGGTCATTGCCATCGACGATGGCGGCGAACGGTGGTGGGGAGAACTTGGCTCCCGTCTCCACGGTGACGCGCAGTCCCTGCCGCAACGTTTTGGGGACGGGGTAGGGGGTGGTGCGATGGTCGACGGAGGGGCTGGGACTCCAGACCTGTTCAGGGGAGAATGAAAGATGTTCGCGCGAGATACGCGAGATCAGCGATTCGTCTTGCGGCAAAAGCGAGATTTCATCCAATTTCACGGTAGATCCCGGATTTTTAATCAGGGGTTATTCGGGGTTCATTTTGGCGTTGAGTAGATCATGCACGGTTTGATCAGACCCCCGAGATGTAGCTCGGAGATGTTGTGATGATCGATTTTCAGGGCAATTGTGTTTTTGCCCTTCTGGAGACGATCGGTCACCTCCATTTCGAAGGGACGGCGTTTTGCGCGTGTTTCGCCCACCAGCTTTCCGTTGAGGAAAACCTTCGTGGGGCGTCCGTCGACTTCGCCCACCCAGAGCATCAGGCGTTTGTTTCCCGGCGGTTTGGGGACCTCAATTTCGGTACGATACCACATCCAGGTCAGCTGTTCTTCCACGTTTTGTTCGGAAAGCGTGGCGGAAAATGTGCGGACCTTTTTCCATCCTTTTTTCTCCGCGCCGGGGGTGTGCCAGCCCTTTTTCTCCCCTTTATCGTCGGGATCGTAGCGGAACAGCCACGTATCGGGCAGGCGAACGAGCAGTTTGTTATTCCCGGTCGTACGCTCGAAGCCCTGTTTGACTACTTTCCCGAGGAAACGAGGGACGTAGCCTCGTCGATATTCACCGATGTAATGGATTTTTTTCTTGTTGACGGCATCCATATGGGCCAGCCAGGCGTCGTATATTTCTTTCGCCCTGCGGAAATCGCACTGGTTTGTTGCTTCCCTCAGGTTTCTGAAATATTTGACGTTATCGAGTCCCATCTGGAACATTTCGACTCTTTTTCTGGTGATATCCCTTTTTGCGGCTTTGGCCGCGGCCTTCAGATCCGTCTGGCAGGATTTGAGGAGTTCAGGGGTCCAGACCTCATGGATTCCATAGAACGAACCGACGTGTGTATCGGTCGTCTGGTAGGCTTTATCGATACGTTCCCAGTAGGCTTTGACGTGGGGAGCGGCGCTCCTGCAGAATTTCGTGTAGAAATCATCCATTATGGCATCGACATCGGCCTCGGCGTCCCATAACAGTCGGGGGATGAGGTAGGTATGGGGACCGTAGATATGCCAGAGGTAGAGGGATTCGATGTTCACACCGATACAGCCGATCCGGTGGAGGTAGGGGATATCTTTTTCCCAGAGGCTGATTTTACTGAAGGGAACGGTTGCTTCGGCGAGGTTGTAATTGTATTCGCGCCAGCCCATTTTTGAGACGACGCTCATCCAGGTGTCCAGTTCTTTGCGGAGGCGCTGGCGGTCCTCGCAGATGGGGCTCAGCAGACTGTGGAAACGGCAGTATCGGATAGGAGCCACCCAGACGCAGAGGTTGTCCGGCGCTGTTTTAACATGTTTCGGAGGGCGGGAGTAATCGGCATAGGCGTAAAAGTTCAGAATCGCGTCGGGATTGGCTTTACGGACCGGTTTTGCGACGGCATTGAAGAACCGCATATATCGATCGGTTATCACTACATGGCCCGAGGAGGGTTCGAGGTAATCAGGATCGTCGAGGGCGCGACACTTTTCACACTGGCAGTAACCCCGGCCATCCGGTGGGGAGATAGATACACTGGTGGTGCCTTTACCTTTGACGTTTTTGATGATGGAATCGGCGAAAATACGTTGCACGTCTTTGTTGGATGTGCAGAGCCAGTTGCCCGGGCGTCTTTCGCCGCCACGGAGGGTGTAATACTCGGGGTGCTCTTCGGCGTATTTTTTCGGGGGGACGTGACCCCAGTCGTGGCCTGCGGACATGGACAGACCGCCAACGCGGTTGTGGCGGTGCCACGGTTTTGGGCCGTGCCAGTTTGGTCCCCAGACTCTTCGGGAGATAAAATCGGGTTTTTCCGCGACATCGAATTTTTCAACGCTGATAGTCTTTTTGGTCGGAATGACGGTGCCGAGCGGATTGCCGAAGAACCATCTGCATCCCAGGGATTCAAGAAAATGACTGGTGGCATAGAAAGTAGAACGCGGAGTCTCCCCCGCCATTAAGAGCAGATTGCCGCGTCGCAGCAGGCGGTAGCCGTCGCCGGAACGAGTCCTGGGCGGGGCGTTCAGGCCAGCTTTCATGGCGAGAGAGCCGACAACGATAGCGGGTGTGTTTTTTGGGATTTCATTTTTGTCGGCAATTTGTTGGATTTGTATTTTAGCCCCTGACATCTTCTGGACATTGGCCGCAAGGTCTTTGGCAGCTTTTGCCGCGTCACCCGTGTGGAAAATTTTTGTTTTAGCCTGTCCGTTTTCAACGAGCACCAGCGGCGCCCCGTATGTTTTCAGCGGAATAACTGCCAGAAGAACAACGGCCATGAAATAGATCGTCATCTTATCTTTCATAATCGCCACATCCTTCCTTATCCCCGGAAATATTCTTTAACCGCATCACTGATAACCTATAATATCTTTGAACAGTGCGAAGTCAAGTCGGATGGTTGTCAACCGCTGAGGAGCTCGACAGTGTCAAGAACGAATTCCAGAGGAAATTATTCGCCGGTTCTGCGAGATTATCTGCCCGCCTTCGAGGATCCGGATGAGCCGTTCCTGATTTGCCATCGTTTTACGCCCGAACGGACGATCGAAACACGGGAACTATCGAGGGGTGATTTATGGTCGCTTGCACGCAGGGCGGCTGCTATGCTCCGTGAGCGAGACGTGGTTTCCGGCAAGCATTTCACGCATTATTTCACGTCCAACCGGCCTGAGGATCTGGCGTTCAGGCTGGGGGCCGTGATGGTGGGGGCGGTCCCGGTCACTGTCAACTGGCAGGCTGACACCCCGGAGCGAATTCTTTACAAAATGGAACTGACAGGTAGTCGAGTTGTGATCGTGGATTCCGGGACGCCCGAAGATGTTCTGGAAACTTTGGGAGCGAGGGTGCCCGGCCTGGAGCTTTTTGATTGCCACGATCTTTCCGATTACGAAGAGCTGTCCGAGGGGAAAATGTCCGAAGGGCTGGAGCGGGAGCCGGAGTCGACCAGGATTGTCATTTTCACTTCGGGTACGTCGGGACAGCCAAAAGGGGTGAAGCTTCCTTTTCGGAGCTACCGGACGAACCTTCGGACGTTCGAATCGTTTTTGGGTTTCACGTCGAACGAACGGTTTGTGGCACTGGTGGTTAATCCTCTTCATCACACAAACTCGACGGCCATCACGGATTGGGCTTTGAGAAGACCGGGGGCGCGTTTGCACCTGGTGGAACGTTACTCCACGCTCTATTGGGGGCTGTTGCCGGAGATCGTTTGCGAAGAGGGACGTGTTGTAGCGCCTTTGGTAGCGCGGCACTTTGATTATCTTGAGAATCTTTGCGCCAAGGGAAAATTGCCGGTCGAGGTGGAGAGGTTGAAGGAGACCATGAGCCAGATCGAGTTTTTGCTTGGTTCAGCGCCCGTTGGCCCGACGACTGTGGAGCGGGTCAGGTCGTGGACAGGCCGTCTTCCCCTGGTGCGGTTTGGGTCGACAGAGACCTGCCTGCAGGTGATGGGCACTTCCCCGGAACTTGCCGAGGAGCAACGGCTGAAGGCATTTCAGCGGGGTTGGTCGCACAGGTGGGATGGGGAAGAGCAGCCCGGTTATTACATTGGCCGGCCACATCCGCCGTACACGGAAACGCTTGTGGTGCGGAGCCTGGATCGCAGAGCAGAAGACTATTTCGAGCATTGCGAGGCAGGCGAGCCGGGGTATCTTGTTGCCCGGGGTGACAACGTTATGAAAGGTTATGTGGGGGATCCTGAAGCGACTCGCGCAGTTTTCCATGAGGACGGGTGGTACGGCGGTTTCGGGGATGTGTGCTTTTGGCTCGGGTCACCCGACGGCAGTAAGGACTATTATTGGCTCAGCCGTGAGTCGACGATTCTTATTCGAGGAGGTGCCAATTATGCTTATGCTCGCATTGAGGGCGAACTGAGGGAGTTTGCTTGTTCACATTACGAGCTGGAAGACGGGGATTTTGATCTTGCCGTCGTGGGGTTGAGAGTCGAGAGTGAGCACGAGGATTCCTGTTGCGTGACGCTGGAGCTGCTTTCCGAGAGGGCGCAGGATAAACAGGACATTATCGGGGAGACGTTTCTCCAGGAGGCCCGGCAAGCTGTGACAAAGCCGGCCCGTCCGGAATATTTTCGTTTTGCCGCAATACCTCGCAACTTCAAGGGGGCCGTCAGGGTACCCAAATTAAAACAGGAATTCCAAAAAGACATCAAGGGCAGGGATCACGACCAGGCAGAAGATGAACGAGTTTGATGAGTGGAAACCCGGAAGAGAAGCATTTTTGATGGCGAGAACTATTCAAAGATTTTTTCCAGGAGTTCACGCCAGGCATCATCAATTGCTTTTTGGGGTGCAATTCGCCGTTGGCTGAGCTTCTCTCCGGCGATTGTGCAGCCTGCTGCGCCGGCCCAAACCTTGGCACCGATCCGCGCGTCCCAGATTTCCAGAGAGACTTTTGCGTTGGTTTCTTTGGTTACGATCAGCCTGAGTCCCCAAACGCTGAGCCTGACATCTGAGCTCTGGGCAAGTTGCAGCAGGGCGGGTTTGATGAAATACCGTACTCCCAATTTTTCGTGGAAGATGCGGAGCAGAGCTTTTGGATACAAATCAGTTATTTGATATATTTCCGCCAACTCCATGTATTCCCCGATAAGTCCTTTGCGGTTGATTTCATTCAGGAACTGGGCGTAAGAGACGACGCGGGAAGGGTCTTCTGCCTCGGCGAAATGTTTCCGCAGGACGGAGGTGAGCAGGTCGGAAGCGGTATTTTGGTAGCCTTCGCTGCCGGTGGGGACACGGGCGCCGAGGACGCATATTTTGCCGTCGAGGGTCTCATCGGCATGCTTATCTGAGACCGGCCCGCCGGTGGAATAAATGTCATACTGTTTCCAGAACCCTCTGCATCCCGAAAGCCATGGCAAAAACAGCAAAAAAGTAGCGAGCAAAAAAGTCAGGCGAGAGGGGATTCGTTTACATTTGTGTTTTGTAATTAAATATTTCAATGGCATGAGGTGTTTATTTTACCTCGCAGAGAACGGAAGATAACTTATTGAATTATCGTAATCAGACGTGGAATTTGTCAAACAGAAGGTTTGAAAAGAGACATTTAATGTTTTATCTTTACGCGCAAGTAATCGGAACTTACAAGCCATTGATTTAGGGTCTGTTGTATTGCTGCGTTTTTTGCCGGAATGCACGTTCAACTTACGGGTTGCAACGTTGTCAGGACCCGGCTGCCTCGTGAAGGCTCGCACACAAACAGTTGTGGCTCGATATTCGCGGGTTCGTAGTATTTTTCGACAAGTGCTTCACGCACGTGTTCTTCTGCTCCCTTTTCCAGCAGGACCATAATACATCCGCCGAGGCCTGCTCCCGCGAGTTGCGCTCCTATGACGCCGGGGGACGTGAGCACAATATCCACCATTTGGTCGATTTCCGATGTGCTGCAGCGGTAACCGCCGGGCTGTTGCCAGAGGGCCGAGTGTGAATCCTGCAGAGGTTCGGCCTTGCTGGCCTTTTTTTGAAGATTGAGCAGACGTTCGTCGGTAGCGGAAAAGCACCACTCTTTTTGATCGTCGCCCCATCGCATTACACGGTCGCCATCGTGCGATATCTTCATGAGTTCGCCGAACGTTTCGAGATCGCCCCGGTCAAGTAAGCTTCCGGCCATCCGCGACCGACTGCATTCGGCCAGGCCGAACAGAACGACATCCCTTACCGGGAAACTGTTTTCCCCCGGTGCGAGTCCTTCCAGGCATTTCGACACATCCTCGGAGTCAGCTGCGAGCCTTTGGGCATTTTCCCGGCCGACCGACTGGGGCAAGGTTCTCAGAATCTGGTAAAAGGCCGGATACGAGATCCCCAGCAGGGCAGGATCGAGGTCGCGCAGGTGTTTTACATGTGGTGCGAGGCTCGGATGCTGCTTTCGGATGATTTCTCTGCCCATGTGGTAGCACGCAACGCGCGAGTTGAACCGCGAGCGGGCATTTTCAGTTTTTTTTGCGCTGATGCCAGAATAGCAAACCATTACACGTCGGTCACGGGGGAAAGGATGTCGGGCGGTCACCTCGAATGGGAAGAATTTTACGCTGACGACCTCTTTTTCTTTGCCGAACTTGATGGCCGCATGATCTCCACTCCCGCCGCGGGTTCCGACGAACCACTCTCCTTCCCCACAAAGGTCCACGAATTCTTTTGCCTGGACGTTGAGGGCATTCAATTCGCAGAGGGCCTCGGCGGCGGCGACGACCAGCGCGGAAGACGAGCTGAGACCTGCTCCCACGGGTATATCCCCGCATATGCAGGCGTCCATGCCACGCAGTTTTCTTTCCCGGAATCGGTGCTGCAATCGTAAAGCTGCGCCTTTGATGTAGTTCGACCAGTCCCCGGGATTTTGAGCGGCCATGCGTTGCACGAACTGCGAATCCAGTGTTTTCAACCAGTCTTCCCAGATGATGTCCCTGGTCAATTCTTCGAAGGAAAAGCTCCTCTGGGGGTAAGATGTGCTGTCTGCGTTCCAGAGATTGATGCGATCATCTTCTCTTGGCGATGCTACAAGTGCAATTTCCCTGTTTATGGCCATCAGGTTGCATGTCCCGCCCTGATGGTCAATATGTCGGCCCATCAGATTGATACGGCCGGGAGAACGCACAACGATGGCTTGCCTGTTGGCATCGATTTTGTCGGCCAGACCTCGCGCAGCTCGGCAAGCAAGACCAACCTGTCCCGGTTTTGAAAATTGTTTTTCCCACTCCTGCAGATCAGGGTACCGTGTTTTTTCGCTGGTTCGCAAAGCATGCACCCGACGCACGGCCTCGAGTTCTTCGGCTGTGTTGAACGCCATTACTTGTTCGGGATCCTGCACCGTGAAGATGCGGACTTTCCCACCTGTGGCTACAAGGTCCTCCACAACGTCGGTGAAATAACATTCCCCCTGGACATTTTCCGCGCCGAGTTTCCTGACAGCCTGCCATAAATCTTTGAAAGCGCCGGCGTAAAGGCTGAGGTTTGACAATTCTGAATTAGCCGCCTGCTCGGCAGGGAGTGACCCTCCTGAGAGCTGAAAGTGCCCCGGCACATCTTCCAGGGCGGCTGCTATTTCTGCAGGGGTAATTTGTTCCTGTGGTTCTGCTTCCAATAACCTCTGAAGTTTTGGCCTGCGAGCGGCGAGTTTTCCGGGACGGTCGTGGAAATCTCGCACAAGTTTCCGAAACTCATTTCCGGTGCCAGGTTTTTCCGTATCAGGAAGTGAACGCAAATGGGCGGCAAACTGCCGGAGTCGAATGTCAGGCCATTCCAGGATTGCACGGGCGAAACCGTTCTCAGCCACAATTCGACCACCCGTCGGATTATGCCGGGCTAAACCACCAACAAGTGCCATGTGACAATCAGACTCGGCATATAGCTCGACCAGACCTCGAAGGACGCGGGGAGCCACCACTTTATCACCTGATGATATGAGAATATGGTCAGGGGAACCCTCCGCGTGAAGCAGTTCGAGGGCCTGGGCAACAGCATCACCGGTTCCTCGCGGCTCAGGCTGATAGGCAAAGAGCACCTGGCGGCCCGTACGGCGGATCTCTTTCATGACTTCGGGAGCATCACAGCCGACCACGACGACATGTTTGGTTATGCCTGCTTCTTCGTACGATCTCAGAGCGTTTTCAATGACTGACACGGGCCCGATCCGGCAACACGATTTGGGAGGCATGTGGTCAGGCATACGGCTGCCGGAGCCGGCTGCCAATGTAACGCTGTAAACCTTTTCGGGCATCCAAGTTCCTCTTCTCGACATTTCTCTTCCCAATGCGATAGGCGTTTGAAGTGGATTATATGTTCAAAACGGGATTTGGATAGGTCAGGAAGAATCCGTACGCCTTCAACATTGGGAATAACAGACTTTCTATCCGCTCACGACATGGATCGGAGTATGCATATTTGTTGTCAGCTGATTACTATCTGCGGACACGATTTGCAATTTGGGCACTGCTCTTTGGGCTGCCTGATTTCGACTGGTTTTACTTCTTTTTTTCAATAATCGTCACTTCGTCAACCCACGGGTAGGCGTTCTTCTCGATGTCGAAGATCCGTGCCTGAAATACGTAGGTGTTTTGTTTTACGCCTTTGTGTTGTTGATCGCGTTCAAGAATATCAGCGATCAGGACGTATTTCGGTGGGCGCGTATTGCCGATTTCGGAAAGTGCGTTTTTAGTGGTTTGCGGCGACTCAGACATCTCTCTTGCCCGCTTAACCCATTGTTGGGCAATTATATCGGGGCCGGCATAAACTTCTGCATCCTGCCGTTTTGCAATTTCCATTTCGAATTTGGTCGTCAGTAAATGTGGTTGGATTTTTAAGGCAGTATTATTACGCACTTGTCCTACAGCCACCGTATTTGTTTCGCCTTTTCCTTTGTGGAAATCAAAGTTCTTGGACAGATTTTCAACCAGGCGAGACGATGCTTTACGAAAATCCTGTATATCTATCTCGGGAGTTTCAATCGGGCCATCTTTTGTCTTCGGCCGTCTCTTGCGTTGCACGTTCCTTGTTTTGGTCGCGCAGCTTACGTAGAAAAAGCTTGCGATTACGAGCAAAATGATCGCGGACAAGACGCGCTTCTTTTTTGGACCGTTTCCGCGAAACAGGAACATTCTCTATTCTTCTCTCCGTAGCTGTATGGAGAAATCTTTTGCCCTTTGTCCCGGTGCCGTTCCCCGAACGTGGAATGTTTCGCCCGGCAGGATGTAATGCTGGCCCCATGAGGAAAGGAGCGTTTTGATCTGCATTCCATTTTCGTCGAACCACAGGAATTTATAACCAAGCCCGATTCCGGAGCTGGTTTCGTTACGTACCCCGACCTGAGCGAATAGTATTCGGCCCTTGCTATGATTCTTGCGAAAGCTCACGAATGTGAGGTCCTTTGCGAGGCCGGGCTCAACAACAATGTGTTTCCTGGCCATTTTGGAAATACCTGCGGAGTCCTTTTTGGTCTCCACTTCCTTTTCAGGGACTTGGCATGCAAAAAGGGCAAGTGTTCCCAGAACCGCGAATGTCCCGAGTTTGACAGCATCTACCATCGTCATAATCAACCTCCTTCTAGAGTCGATGATTTTCGGAGAGTACGCTTTTTGCGATTTATTCTCACTTTTCGCATTGAACAGAGCCGTAATACTTTGCCTCTATTTGATGTTTGAGTAAAATGACAAATATTGCCGCATTCGATAATTGATATCTATGATGCGAAGGTAGGCGCCCATTAAAGCCCGGATTTTAGGATTAGGTGCCCTCATCTTTGCCTTCCCGTGGTATGTGAGCTGGCATATGAACAAGGTTATCTGCCCGTTCGCATGTGAAAACACAGCTTTAGAGCAGATTTGCTCTGCATCCTTCCTGAGCGGGAAATTATAGGGCCGATTCTGGGGGCTGTCAAGCTATTCAAAAGGGCGCTGTCGGAGGTTTTGTGGTAAGGAAAAGTTTCTTCACTTGCCCGGAACGGAGCCTGTTTTGTATTGAGAGTTGTTTCTTATGAATCGTTTTGTGTTATACTGCATGGAGTGTTTTTGCCGACTTCGTTTGCGGAGAGAGCTGCGCGGCGGGTGAGCAAATCTGCGACCCGTCTGGATTTCTGGTTTTTAGCAAAGAGGTTTAGCAGTGGGCGGTTTCGAACAAAATCCGATCTTTTCTCGTGTCGCCAGGCTCGGTAGAGCGGCCCTCTGGGTTCCTCGCGAGGCCGGTCGCATGGGTATTTTTCTTGCAAAGACTCTCACCGTTTTATTTTTACCCCCTTTG
>JAGXLK010000031.1 GCA_018334735.1 Planctomycetota bacterium
GTTTGACGAAAAATTCACACAACTTGATGGCCCTACGCTTCGTCATTGCGTGCGAGAAACCGATCTGGACGGCGAGTGGCCCGGCCGTCATTCGAAAACCGTAATGCCTTATTCTCTGTTTAATGAGGTGTTACTCAAGGGACGCAGTCCGGGAAAAACCACACATCGGCGACTGGGGCTGAAAGAACTCGATCCTCCCCCGCACTTCGATCTCGTGATCGTAGATGAAGCTCACCATATCAGGAACACTGACACCTATTCCCATAAAGTCGTCCGGTTTTTCTGCGAAAACGCTGAGGCTGTGCTTTTTCTGACGGCCACTCCGATCCAGATGGGTGCCCACGACCTGTTTGTGTTGCTGAACGTTTTGCGACCCGACCTGATCGTGGATGAAGAAAGCTTCGAATATATGGCCCAGCCAAACGAGCACATCAACCGGGCTATTAAAGCCGCACGGACCGCACAACCGGAATGGGAACAGATGGCCAAGAGTGCCGTCGAAGATGCCGGCAGGACGGAATGGGGACGGGCTATACTTTCAATGTCTCCCGCCTATAAAGACGTACGAGACCGCCTCTCTCAAGGTCAACTTAGCCCCAACAAAAGGGTCGAGATAATAAATGATCTCCAGGAACTTCACACCTTTTCTGATCTAATAAACCGCACTCGAAGGCGTGATATCGGAGAGTTCACCACGCGAAAGCCGGAAACCGTGCGTGTGCCTTTCACCGATGACCAAAAAGCGGTGCACGACCAAATGCTACGGGTGCAGGCGAGAATCCTCAGCAGACTCCACGAGGATATTCCCGTAAAATTTTTGATGACAACCATACGGAGGCAGGCGGCAAGCTGCCTGTTCGGTCTCGCCCCGTTCCTTGAGACCATTCTCACCCGTCGCATCGATGAATTGGTTCAGCAGGAAGCCACGGAGGCCTATGACATCACCGATATGAGTTTTCTGCCGAATATCAGATCCGAGATCGAAACGGTGATCGGGAAGGCCAAACGCCTGAGGGGGCCTGATCGGAAACTTGAAGCTCTCCGGGGAATCGTGACCGAAAAACAGGAAAGGGAGAACAATCGCGTGATGCTGTTCAGCACATTTCGCCATACCCTCAAGTATCTAATGTATCGTCTCGGAAACGACGGATACAGAATAGCGGTGATGCACGGAGGCACGCCCGACGAGGAGCGTGTGCGGATCCGAGAGCGTTTTCGCATGCCCCGAGAAAACGATGAGGCGCTCGATATGGTGTTGTTTTCGGAGGTGGCGTGCGAGGGACTGGATTTTGAATTCTGCGATTGCATCGTGAACTACGATCTACCCTGGAATCCGATGCGTATCGAGCAGAGGATTGGCCGTATAGACCGGCACGGCCAGACCAGCGACACTGTAGCCATTTACAATATGATTACTCCGGGGACGGTCGATGCGGAGATCTATGAGCGGTGTTTATCCCGGATAGGTGTGTTTGAAAAAGCCCTGGGGAGCAACGAAAGGATACTGGGAGAAATTTCCCAGGAAATACATAGCATTGCGGAAAATCTGGAACTGAGCGAAGAGGAAAGGAATACTCGGTTACAACAACTGGCCGACAATGAAATTCGCGAGATCCAGGAAGAGGAACGACTTGAAGAGCGCCAGAGGGACCTCTTTGGGATCCGTCTCCCCCAGGAAGAGCTAAAAGAGGAGATCGATGATGCGGCCAGTTACTGGCTGTCCGCCGATGCAATAGAAAACCTCGTTATGAAGTATCTCGATCATATCAGCGATTCGCCCGGAGGACACATTCAGGGGAAGGGCCCTTTGAAGAATCTGCGCACCTCCCGAGAAATGCGAGAGACGCTACTGGATGGTTTCAGGGCTCTGGAGCTGAAACGGTCAGAAACTCGCCGGCAGTGGAGCCAGTTCTTGCGGGGAGGGAATCCCCATCTCGCTATTACATTCGATGCCGAGTGTGCCAGAGACAACCGGGAGGCCACTTTCATCACTCCTGTTCATCCGGTTGTGCTCCAGGCGGCAGAAGCTTTCGGGCCGGAAAAGCGTCTGTATACAGCCTTTGAGGTGGAGGGAGCCGAGGTCGATCCAGGAGACTACCCGTTTGCCATCTACGAGTGGCGCTACTCTGGCCTGCGCGATCAACTTGCCCTGCGACCGATCTGTGAGGAACCACAACTGTCTGACAACTTTCTGTCATTTCTGGAACAGGGAGATCCCATCGATCTTGCGCCGGAGGGACTCCCTCCTGATTCGAAGTTTGATGATCTTGACCAGCGACACCACGGGGAATGGAGACAGGCTCTGGAAGAACACCGTGCCGATACTGCTGAGCATGTCGCCTACAAAAGGGAAAGCCTGAAAAAGAGCTATTCGGCCAGTTCCGGACTCCTGAGCGATAAACTGCATGAGGCGACTGACGAGAACATCCGGCGGATGTATATTTCACAGCTTGAGAAAGCCAGGCGAGATCACACAAAGAGACTTGAAGAGCTGGACAAGGCGGAGAAAAAGGCTGACATTTCGGCTCAGCCTGTCGCGTTTGGAATAATACGAGTGGCTGAAAGAGGCCGATGATGGCGAGTGATTACAAACGCATACAGCCTGCGTCCCGTTGCCTTTCCCCGGAACGCCTAAGATGGTTAGGTGCGAATCGTCCTTTCTCTCAACCGCGTCATAAAAAGCGGCATCCCCTTCACCATCATTCTGCAGCAAACAGAATTCATTTGTGCATCAGCAGAAAAACACTTAAATCGCCGGCGGGATTTAGGAACATTTGTAGTCATCGATTATACTGGGGTTTTCATTCGCAAGATCCGATCAGGAGGCTACGACATGGGACTCAAGACATGGCCCGTTAAGGAGCACCGTTTAGGAGTTCTGGGGCTGTATGAATCGGGCAAGACGGTTCTGCTAACTTCTCTAATTGATCACCTGAAATATCAGGAACCGGACAGGTTCTCCCTGGGAAAAGAGGGAAAGGCGAGAATTCGCAAGTTCCAGGAAAATGAACCGGATCCAGGTTCGGACTGGGAGCGTTTCCGTTATGCCCGTTATCGAGACGCCCTCGCTCACGGGCAGTGGCCTCCGGATACATCGGATCGGTTGCAGTACGCATGTGAATTCCAAAGAACCGACAGAAACCGCTGGCAACGCCTGAAATTCTATGACTTCCCCGGCGAGAGGATTGCTGACATTGGGATGTATAAATGCAGCTACGAAGCGTGGTCCCAAAATATGATAAAGCGTTTTGAGGATGATCGCCGGTACAGGGACCGGGTAGGTGAATATCTCAATCTTCAGAAAGAGGGAGACATCGAAGAAGGCAAAGTCGTTTATGCTTACAAGAAAGCACTTGCCCGGCTGGCGTGTGCGTATAAGCCTCTGATCTCTCCCTCCGTTTTTCTACTTGATGTTTCCGGAAACCATGCGAGCACAGGATCGGTGGAAGAAATCGCGGAGGACCGTTGTGCGGGACTCGATGAAGACAGGCAATTCGCCCCTCTGGGAAAAAAGTGCCAGGAAGAAAACCGCAAACTGTCCAGAACGTTCGCTGTCCGCTACGATGAATACCGGAAGAAGATCGTGCGCCCCTGGGTCAAGGGACTGAAAAAGTGTCACGGTCTGGCAGTTCTGGTCGACGTCACGATGGTCCTGAGCGGCGGGACAGGCATGTACGACGACAATCAAGCGTTGATAAGGGAGCTGCTCAGAACCCTGGAACCGAACGACGGATTGCTCTTACGAAACGTAAAAGCTCTCTCCCGTCAGGCTTTGCCGTCGTTATGGTGTCCGGGCGGAATAAGCAAAATAGCATTTGTGGCATCAAAATCCGATAAAGTCCACCCTCTGGACATGGATAACTACAAAAATTTGATGCGCACCATGGTCGAGCGTGATGCCCTCGATCTCGATCACGTGAAAACGGAATATCTGACCTGCAGTGCAGCAATATCCACTGACGTGGTGGAAAAGCACGAGAGAACGCTCTGTGGATTCCCCGCCACCAACGGCGACAATGGTCGCGAGGCGGACGAAAAGCAAAAATTCGAGGTCTCTAAAGTGCCACATGACTGGCCAAGAGAATGGGAACCAGGAGAATACAGTTTCCCCAACGTTCGTCCTGTTATGATTGACAGAAAAGACTACCCACCGAATCACGAAAACCTCGATAAGTTATTCAACTTCCTTACACAGTAGCAACGAGGAGGGCTCTGATGGAAAACGGTCACAACGATAACAATCTGGGGATTCCGCCCCAGGAACCACATACAGGCGACAGGCCAAGTGTAAATGATGAAGATTCGGAAGAAACGAGGAAGGCTGCTTCGGAGCGATCCTCGGCGGCTGAACCGGAACAGGGTCCGGAAGACTCTCCGGGGCAGCTTGGAGTTCCCCCTCAGAAAGATGATTTCTCCGGCCCTTTGTCCCGGGAGGAGCTCGAAAATATCCAGACGGAAAAGGAGAGTAAAGAGAAACGTCGGGCCGAAAAGACCTTCGAAACCGAAATTGAGAAGCGATTACCTCAGCTTCCGATCCCCAAATTCCTGTCGCACCCATTCGTTATCTGCGTATTGCTAGTTGGGATCAGCCTGCTGGCTCTTTTTGCCCTGTCTCAGACCGCATCTTTACTCAGTTCGGTGAACCGACTACCGGCATGGGAAAAATGGGTTTTGAGGGGGGCGTTGGTTTTGCTGCTGGGAACCGTTGTGTTTGCTTTTGGCAAACTTGTGTTCGCATATTTCAGACTCTCCAGAAGTGAACAGATTCCTCTCACAGCTTTAACGGAGCTCTCCCAGAGAGAAACCCTGCAAAAGTTGGTGGATCAAAAAAGGAGCGAGGCGCAAAAGCAGTTGCAGGATTACTTACGGGCTTATCCCATGGAGCAAAATACGGAAAAAGTTTTCAGCGACTGGACGGTTTCAAAAGAGAAGCTGGAGAAACTGAATTCGGATTACAATCTGGTAGCAAACTCTTCCCCTCGGATATCCACTGATGAGTGGTTTGATTTATACGAAAAACATTTCCAGAAGAGAATCGATGAGATCGCCGAGATTCGAATTAAAAGGTGGGCCAGAAGGGCATGGATGCGAACGAGCGTATTGCCCTACCCTCTTGCCGACACGCTGGTTGTTGCATATTGCAGCTATGAGATGCTTTCCGACTTATGTATCGTATACAACGTTCGAATGGGCGCATGGAACACCACCGTAGTCCTCGGGTATGTCGTTTGGAACACGCTGATAGCCGGAACAACCGACAAACTGGAAGGGCAAATGGAAGATGCGTTTGATTGGGCAACCGAAAACCTTCCTGCGGGAGCACTGAAGGACGGAGTAAGGGATATCCCGGGGCTGGGAAAGATAATTGCCAAGCTGGGATCGGGTGGTTTGAACGGGCTGCTTCTCCGGAGACTCGGCAGAAAATGCCAGCAGCTTTTGCGCCCGGTTAATACGAGCTGAGGGTGGGCAAAACAGGGCGAATTAAAATGGATCTTTCAAACACTTTCAGCGTCGGATATGCGCGGAAGGCAAACGCAGGACTTTGGGAAACGGCGGAGACCAGAACTCAGAGCGGCAGGGAAAGAAGAGCAAAGGCTAAAACAAAAAGCAATAGCCCTTCTGTGCCTTGACAGCTCACGCCCGGCCGAATAGCATAACCCAACCGGAATCCAACGGTTCAACCTTACAAATTCTGCTTCTCTGTCCTCCCTTTCCCTGCCATGGCCCAGATCATACTTATCACAGGCGGCGCGCGTAGCGGGAAAAGCCGGCTGGCTCTCGATCTGGCCGAAGAATGCCCCGAACCCCGCGCCTTCATCGCCACCTGCCCTCCGCTCGACGAAGAAATGCAGCAACGAATCGAAGCTCACCAAAACGCGCGGGAAAAAGCCGGATGGGATACCATCGAAGAAACCACAAACCTGGCCGATGTCCTGCAGAAGAATACCTCCTACAACGTCATGCTCATTGACTGTATCACGCTCTGGATTAACAACCTGATGCACCGGTCGAGCGAGAAAAATCACGATCTCGATGAAAGCAATATCGAAAAAATCACCATTGAGCTCCTCGGAGCCGCCCGCAAACATCCAGGGACCGTCATCTTCGTCACCAACGAAGTCGGAATGGGTATCGTGCCGGAAAATGCCCTCGCCCGACGCTACCGCGACCTGGTGGGTCGCTGTAATCAGACCCTCGCCGCCGCCGCCGATGACGTCCGACTCGTTACCTGCGGCATTGACCGGAAGATAAAATAGGAGATATCCCATGGGATTACTTGACGAAACGCTCGGTTCAATCGCACCCGCCGACGACACCACGCGCCAGCAGGCCCGTTCACGCCTCGACCAGCTCACAATGCCACACCGGGCGCTCGGTCACGTGATGGACCTCGCGGAAGATCTGGCCGCCATGACCGGATCGATGAACCCGCCGGTCAAACGCCGCGCCATCGCCGTGATGGCCTCCGACCACGGGGTCTGCGACGAAGGTATCAGCAAATTTCCTCAGGAAGTCACGGTCCAGATGGTTCACAATTTTTTGGCCGGAGGCGCCGGTATCAACGCACTGGCCCACGCCGCCGGAGCCGACGTCCACGTCGTCGATATGGGGGTGGCCGCCGATTTGAGCGAGTTGATCCAGGAAGGCCAACTCATCGACTGCAAAATTGGCCCCGGAACCGCAAATATCGCCAAAGGCCCCGCAATGAGCGGGGACGAAGCCGTGCGATCAGTGGAAGCCGGTATCAGTGTGGCACGTCAGCTTATCGATTCCAACGACATTCTGGCGGCCGGCGATATGGGTATCGGCAATACCACTCCGAGCGCCGCGGTCGGTTGCGCGATTACGGGTGATCATCCGGCCGAGATGACTGGACGCGGGACGGGTATCGACGACGATGGGCTCGAAAAGAAGATTGCTGTCGTCCAAAAATCATTGGAAGTTAACGAACCGGATGCCGACGACGGGTTGGACGTGCTGGCGAAAGTCGGGGGATTCGAGATCGGAGGCATTGCCGGTTTCTTCCTCGGGTGCGCAGCCGCGTGTAAACCCGTGTTGGTCGACGGGTTGATCTGCACCGCCGGCGCGCTGATCGCCCACGCCATTTGTCTGGACTCAGTGGATTACATGATCGCGGCACACCGGAGCGTCGAACGAGGTCATATCCTGATGCTCAAACACCTCGGCAAACATCCTCTGCTGGACCTGCAGCTGCGTCTCGGGGAAGGAACCGGTGCTGCGCTCGCGATACCTCTGCTGGAAGCCGCCAGTCGGGTCCTTACCGAAGTCAGCACGTTCGAAGAAGCATCTGTCTCGCAATCGGAGCAATGAACGTGACAACGATTTTTCTCCTGGCCGGTCAGTCGAACATGGTGGGCGCCGGGGATCCGGATTTGCTGCCGGAAAATCTGAAGGTTCCTCCCGCTGACACGCAACTGTTCGAAGATGATGCGTTCCAGGAAACCTTCCCCGCGGATCATTTCGGTCCGGAAGTGGGTTTCGCCCATGAATTTCGCTCACGCAAAGACTCCGGAGCGCTCATCCTGTGCAAAATTGCCCGAGGAGGGGCAAATCTCGCATACGATTGGAACCCGGACGTCACCGAACCCGGTCCCGAAGACGAGTATCGCGGGCCGATGTATCCGCGTCTGCTGGAAGCCCTTCAGTCGGTCAGATCGAGTGTTCCTGAGGCGAAACTCGGCGGAATGATCTGGATGCAAGGCGAGCGCGATTCTGTTTTTGCCTCAATGGCAAAGGCGTATGCGGAGAATCTTCGCGTCTTTATCGCACGCATTCGCGAAGACACTGACGTTCCCGATTTACCCTTTATTCTGGCGCAGATTTGTCCGCGCGTGATCAATGGGATCGATGGCGAGTTCACCCATAAATGGCGGGACGTGGTTCGCCACGCGCAGGCACAGGTCGTCCGCGACACAAAGTGCACGGGCCTTGTATTGACCCACGATCTGCCTCAGGACGATCATTTGCACTATAACACGGCCGGTCAGATAGAACTCGGACGGCGGTTCGCGGAAGAATGGTTTGGCATCGTTTGATTGGGCGTGATGGGACGGAAGGGACTTAAGGGACAAAAGGGACTCGATGGTTCTTTGTGCCGTTTCCTGTCTCACGGTGCAAAAAAACTGACGATCGCCGGGGCAAGCCGGGGGGAACATTCAGGCACATCCGCCTCGGCGAGCGGACCTACAGCTTCATAGTGGATCGCGTCCACTGCACGCTATAACTTGGCCGAAACAAGGAACAGAAAACGAAGAAAAAGGATAACGCGGAAGGATGATGATTCCGTGCTTCGGATCACCGCAACTTTAATGTTCGGATCTCGAAGGGTTCGAACTGCAGTTCCAATCGTTGGCCATCGCAGTCCAGCACCTCACCTGAATCTTCCATCAGGTTGGTTTCGCTGATTTCGCTAATGCCTTCTCGCAAACTTAAAGCAACTCTGGATCGGCGGCCGCGTTGTTCGTAGAGGCGAACGATGTGACATTCTTCTTTTTCGCCGCGTTTGAGCACTTCCAGCGCTACCCCTTCCCCGTCCAACCGGCACGGAACGGCCAGGTCATCGACCCGCATTCCATCGTACACCATGACCGGTTGGTTGAGCTGGGCCGCTTCGGCAAAGACACACGACTCCGCCAGATTTCCCGTGTGAGGAAGCAGACTATAAGTAAACTCGTGGCATCCCCGGTCGGCGTCGGGATCGGGATGGGTCGGGCTCCTGAGCAGGTTCAAATCCAGCACGTGCCCCAGCACCTTGTGACCGTATTTGCAGTCATTCAAGAGCGCCACTCCGTAGTCGTGCTCGGATAAATCCACGAACCGATGCGCGCACGATTCGAATTTCGCCATGTCCCAGCTCGTATTCCGGTGGGTATTGCGACGGACATGGCCGTACTGAATCTCGAATGACGCCTCCTGCGCGAAGACGGCCACCGGAAACGAAACCCGCAGCATCCGATGGTCTTCCCGCCAGTCAACGCTCGTGCGGAACTCGAGCTGTTTGCTGCCCACGGCCAGCACAATATCCTGCTCAATTGTCGAATCGCCAATGGCAAATTCAAGATGGAGCGTCTCCTGAACCGCCCCTCCCGGCCATCGTTCCCAATCCGTCAACTCCGCCTGTTCCAGGAGCTCTTCCTCGTAAAAAATGTCCACGTCCCATGCATCCCAGGCCACGGGACGATCACGGTAAAGCTGCAATTTATTGCCCGATTCTCCATCAGGAATGGTTTCTCGTTCACATTTCTTATCAAAAGCGCGCGACAACGTCCCGTCTTCCGCAAATTCGTAACGCACGAGTTCATTCTCAAGGACCAGCGGTTCGGCGTCACGGTCCTCGGTTTCATGATTCGATTTTTCGCCTTTTTTCAGAGTCAGAGCCGCCGATTCCGGGACTTCCACGCTTACAATCGGTCCGGTTTTACCGCTTTGAGCGGTCAGCGAGTTACCGTGGGCGTCGAGAACTTCGCAGCCCGACCACTCAGCGGGCAGTTCGACCGGACGCCGATATGGTTCGGACAATGTATTGACAAGCGTGACCGATTCAGGATCCGGTTCGAACAACCGCTGGCCCGCCTCTTCAGCAAGTCTTTCAGTGTCCTCCCACATGCTTTCATAATCACCGCGGGTGTCTTGATAGACCCTCCGGATGCTTGATCCCGGCAGGATATCGTGAAACTGATTCATGAGGACGCGTTTCCAGACAGAATCCAGCTCTTCTCGCGGATAGTTTTCGGCAGGCAGACAGCTGTAGATCCATTCGATTTCGCGGAGCCGCAGTTCCATGGCCCGGTTCATCTTTTTGTTGTGCGCCTGGGTCGTCAGAGTCCCGCGATGAAGTTCGAGGTAGAGTTCGCCGACCCACCGTTCCAGCCTGTCTTTTTCGTCGCACAGACGGTCAAGAAATGGTTGCGCCGGACCAAATTCCACTTTCGGGCTGCCTTCGAGGTTTTTCTGCCGCCGGCCGGCTTCGATAATATCTTCGGTCGGTCCTCCCCCACCATCTCCCAGACCGTAAAGTGTCAGGAACTCATCGAGAAACCCTTTCTCGGTAAAATTATCACGGGCGTAGGCCAATCTACCGGGATTCAGCGTGCTGTTGTAATTATCTTCGGGCGGAAAATGCGCCACCACTTCGCTGCCGTCGATTCCTTCCCAGACAAACGTGTGGTGGGGGAACTTGTTGTACTGACTCCACGAGATCTTTTGCGTAACCAGAGAGTCGATGCCACTTTTCTTCAGGATCTGGGGCAACGCCGCGCTGTAACCAAAAACGTCTGGCAGCCAGAGATTCTCCACATCGACTCCAAACTCGTCCCGGAAAAAATTCTTGCCGTGAAGCATCTGGCGGACCATCGATTCGCCGCCGATGACGTTGCAATCGGCCTCCACCCACATGCCGCCCTGCGGCTCCCAGCGACCCTCCTCGACCTTCTGGCAGATTTTTTCATAAAGACCCGGGTAATGTTCCTTCACGAATGCGTAATGCTGGGCCTGGGACGCGCCGAAGACGTAGTCCGGATAATCCTCCATCAGGCTGATCTGTCGCGCGAACGTGCGAGCGCATTTGCGGACTGTTTCATCGACGGGCCAGAGCCAACCGGTATCGATATGCGCGTGGCCGACGGCCGTCGTTTTCAGATCCGACGGGGCCGCCGGATCGTTGAGCACCTCTTCCAGACATTTTTTTGCCCTCTGCAGGGCGTTGACATCGGCTCGATACTCCGCCGCGGCTTCGCTCAGAGCATGAAGAATA
>JAGXLK010000645.1 GCA_018334735.1 Planctomycetota bacterium
GCGGAATCAATCATGTTTCCTCCATCCCGCGTTCCCAACGCTTTTATATCTTAACTCCGCAGCCAGATCTAATCGAACGGGAACTCATGTTTTTGATTCCGGGGAGCCAATTCGGGTATAAGCTATATTGAAAATGAGAAGTGGAAATCCATTCTAATATCACACTTGCGCCCCAGCAAGTTTTGTGCCTTTGCCTCACGGGAGTTTGTCTGAATGCAAATCACTTTTTACGGAGCGGCCCGCACAACTACGGGATCGATGCACCTGCTTGAACTCGACGGCAGCCGTCTTCTCCTCGATTGTGGTCTCTACCAGGGCAAACGCAAAGAAGCCTTTGAACGCAACCGCAATCTGCCATTGGATGCGACCAGTATAGATCAACTTGTTCTCTCCCACGCCCACATTGACCACAGTGGCAATATTCCGAGTCTGGTCAAAAGCGGTTTTGATGCGCCGGTTTTATGCACACCCGCAACCAAAGATCTTTGTGAAATAATGCTCCTCGATTCAGCATACCTGCAGGCCAAAGACGTCGAATACGTCAACAAAAAGCGGGAAAAACAGGGGAAGAAACCGTTTGAACCGTTATACGAGGCCGATGACGTGCAGAAAGCGCTGCAGCACTTTGAGCCGGTTCCCTACGACAGCAGTTTTAATGTCGCCTCCGGGGTCAAACTTCGCTTTGTCGATGCAGGACACATACTCGGCGCAGGCTTTACAATTCTGGATGTCGAAGAGGAAGGAGACCAAAAACGAATCCTCTATACGGGCGATATCGGCCGACGGCATATGCCAATTCTCCGTGACCCCGTCGTGGTCAGTGATGTTGACATTCTCATTACTGAAAGCACTTATGGGGATCGGATTCACCCGCCCCAGGAAAATGTAAAGCAACAACTGCAGGAATTATGCGACAGGATAATTCAGCGCAGATCCCGGCTCATCATCCCCGCATTCAGCGTTGGCCGGACTCAGCAGCTGCTTTACCTCCTCTATGAACTCAACGAAGAAGGCCGTATCCCCGAACTTCCCGTTTATGTGGACAGCCCTCTTTCAACCAAGGCCACACGCGTTCATCGCGACCATCCTGAGTGTTACAACAGCGAGATGATGCAGCTGATCGGCGAACACGGTCATCCGTTCTCCATGCAACACGTCAATTACGTGACAGACGTCGAACAATCCAAAAAACTTAACGATGCAGACGGTCCGATTATCATCATTTCCGCGTCGGGGATGTGCGAGGGAGGACGAATTTTGCACCATCTGAAACACAGCATTGAAGACGAACGGCACATTATTTTGATCGTTGGGTTCCAGGCCGAACACACGCTTGGACGCCGCCTGGTGCAAAAAGACAGTCCGATCAAAATATATGGCGATCCCTATGAACTCAAAGCCGAAGTCCACAGCATCCAGGCTCTCAGTGCCCACGCGGACTACGAGGAAATGCTCGAGTATTTCAACGAAATGGGGCCTCAAGGAACGCGGGCTTTTGTCGTACACGGTGATCCCGACCAGCAAGGACCGTTCGCGAACAGACTCCGCGACATTGGGATGGATGAAGTACTGATTCCCGACCGGGGAGAAACTTTTACCCTCTAAAAGTCCTTCTTCCAAACCTTTCTGCGATTGATTCCATGCCTTCCAGCATGGCAGCCCTTGTGAGCGCAAAATCGTAGCGCACAGGATCCTCGGGGCAGATTTTTCGAAAAGCCGCTGTCACCTCAAGTGTGGCCTTCAGATCAGGATTCTTTCGTTTGGTCAGGCCCAGCAAGTGGCACACGCGCATCATATGAACGTCCAGGGGTATCAGAAGATCTTTTGGATCCGGTTGCTTCCACCCCCCGGGATCCACCGCATCATCCCGCACCATCCAGCGGAAAAATAAATTTAAACGTTTACAAGCACTCCCTTTCCGTGGCGCAGGGAACAGGTGGGGAATGCCTTCACGGAAGCCCGTAAGTTCCTCTACAAAACCGTTTATCGCGGGCAAAAGTTCGTTATTGCTCGTGCAAATCTGACTGCGCATACAGTGTTCCAATGAGCTGTGGCCATGCAGTATCCTTTTTATCCCGCAGAGCAAATTGCGTATTGTTTCTTGCCCCGTGAACCGATGCCGAAAACCCTTGCACGCTGCCTCAATTTGCCGTTGATTGTGACGCAACAAAAAATCCGCCGGATCGCCTCCCAGGCGTTCCAATAAGTCCTGACTGCTGTTCAAAATGGACTGAACCCGGCCGTAGGCAAGACTGGATACCAGTATGGCCACCACTTCGCGTTCGCGTTTCCCACTGTATTCGTGGACAATCGAAACAGGATCCGAGGCTATGAATTTTTGGGTGTTGTAGCAGCCGTAATATTCTTCCAGTACCGTTTGTATATTCCGGTCTGATCGATCAGAGTCCTTGCGCAATGTTCAACGTAATCCAAGATTATAGAATCTATTGGGATTATCGTGCAGGAGCAGACGCCCTACCCTTGAGGCTTCTTCTCGACTCCACCCGCTCAGACGGATTTTCCCGGCGAGGACCCGCGCGATGTTGCGCCGTGCAATTGTGATATGGCCGTATACCTTCTCGACAATCCCGTAATCGCCCCCAAAGCCGAATATCTTCGTATTGGGAACCATATCGAGCCATTCAGACAACGCCGAGCATGCCTGTTCCGGACCGATAATGTGCATCCAGGCCATATTCAGATGAACTCCCGGGAAATACTTGGCGAGCACGGCAATTTCCCGGACCCACGGCATCCCCCCATGAAATAAATCGAATTTTGTCGCCGGAAACTCTTCAATCAGAGTTTGCAGGTGCAGCGGATCGGCGTTACGAATCCGGTTGTAATTCCCGGCTTGAAGCCCTGTATGGATCACAATCGGCAGATCGATTTCGCTGGCACGTCCGACCATCTGAAACACCAGGTAATCCTGCAGCGGCAACGCTTCATGATT
>JAGXLK010000646.1 GCA_018334735.1 Planctomycetota bacterium
GGTGTATTTAAGTGGCGGCGGAGTTATCTGCTGGAATGACGTCTCACTACTGACCCGGTTCGGCCAGATTGCGCTCGGAGGAAGAATGAGCCTTTTCGGCGAAGAAAACCAGTCTGAGCTGCAGTATGACCCGGACGCACCGCTTCCCGTTCGTATGCGTCCTGTTACTTTGAATGAGATATTCGGCCAGGAACATTTCTGCGGGGAAGGGAAGTTGCTCAGGCGTATGATCAAGGCCGACCGCCTTTCGAGTCTGATTTTCTACGGGCCCCCCGGGACCGGCAAAACAAGCCTTGCTTATGTCATTGCTCGACAGACGGAAGCATATTTTGTCCAGATAAATGCGACATCAAGCGGGGTTAAAGAACTGCGTGAGATCCTGCAGGCGGCCACCGGCCGGAAACGTCAGGCCAAAAGGCGAACAGTTCTCTTCATCGATGAGCTGCACCGTTTCAACCGATCGCAGCAGGATGTACTTCTACCGGATGTGGAAAAAGGCACAATTATTTTGATTGGTGCCACCACTCATAACCCTTTCCACGCGCTCAATGCGCCACTTCTGTCTCGATCGCAGATATTTCAGTTCAAGCCCTTGGGCCCGGACGAAATTCGCATGCTCATTGATCGGGCCCTCAAAGACGAAGAACGCGGGCTCGGCGAATACCAGGTTGAAATGCAGGATGAAGCAACCGAACACCTTGTGGAGATGTGCGACGGCGATGCCCGACGGGCTCTGAATGCCCTGGAAGTCGGTGTGCTGAGTTCCGAACCGAACGAAGAAGGCGTCGTCGAATTCGATCTGGAACTGGCGGAGGAATCCATCCAGCGGAAAGCAATCGTCTATGATCGCGACGAAGACGAGCATTACGATACGGCGAGCGCGTTTATCAAAAGCATGCGCGGCAGCGACCCCGACGCGGCACTTTACTGGATGGCGAAAATGCTCGAAGGTGGAGAGGATCCGCGTTTTATCGCCCGGCGAATTGTGATCTGCGCCGCAGAAGATGTCGGGAATGCTTCTCCGAACGCACTCGTTCTTGCCACGGCAGCACAGCAGGCCGTGGAGTTTGTGGGGATGCCCGAGGCCGTAATCCCTCTGGCGCAGGCCGTGACATACATCGCCGGTGCGCCCAAAAGCAATGCCGCCTATCAGGCCATAAGCAAGGCACAGGAAGATATCCGGGAGGGCCGGACGTTGCCGGTCCCCGATTACCTCAAAGATGCCAGTTATGAGGGAGCTGAAGAACTCGGTCACGGCCGGGACTACAATTATGCCCACGATTACGAAGATCACTGGGTTGATCAGGATTATATCCCGACAACCAAAATTTACTACGAACCAACGGAACAGGGTTACGAGAAAAAACTTGCCGAGCGACTCCGCCGAATACGAGAAAAACGGGGCATCAAAAAACAGGGGGAAGAAGATTCCGGGGATTGATCAACCAAGAAAGAATAAAACTTTCCAATGAACTGTTTTTGGCCAGCTTACGCCCGAAAACGCCGGCAAATGGGGCTTGCTGAAAGATCCGGCAACAACAAGTAGACCGTGAAGCTTGGAGCTCAAATCCAGGGAACAGAACACTTGTGCACGGCCTGGACTTTGCGGGCCTTTTTCTTGACACGCATGGGGGTTTACATATACTGTCGATCTTTGTCCTGCTTGTAAGCACCCCCAACTTTTCGGTCATTTCCCGAGAATTCACCGATGATCGTATCTATTACACTTCCCGATGGTAGTGAAGAAAAACGACCGGCCGGTGTGACTCCCCTGGAGATCGCAACTTCGATTGGCCCCGGCCTTGCTCGCGATGCTGTTGCTGCACGTGTGGACGGGACCATGGTCGATCTTGATGTGCCCCTGGAACAAGACGCCGAACTGGAGATTGTCACCGTCGATACTCCGGAAGGACTTGAATTGCTCCGCCACAGCACCTCTCACATGATGGCGTGCGCCGTGGCACGGCTCTACGATGAGGTGAATTTCGGAATCGGGCCAGCTATCGAGAATGGGTTTTACTACGATTTTGACCTCGGTGAGCAGATTTCAGAAGAAGATCTCGAACGGATTGAAGAGGAAATGGGCCGGATTGTGGATGAGACTTTGCCGTTCGAACGAGTCGAAGTGGCCCGCGAAGAAGCCCGTCGGATAATGGAAGATCGCGGTGAACGGTTCAAAGTGGAACTGATCGATGAGATCGACGATGACGTGGTATCGCTGTATCGAACCGGCGAATTTCTTGACCTTTGTCGCGGTCCACACCTGCCGGAGACCGGACGCGTTCGTGCCTTCAAATTACTCAGCGTTGCGGGGGCATACTGGCGTGGAGATTCCGATCGTGCTCAGCTGCAGCGAGTTTACGGGACGGCGTTCGCCCAAGAGGATGAGCTGGAAGATTATCTGCACCGGCTTGAAGAGGCTGAAAAACGGGATCATCGCCGGATTGGCCGGGAACTCGATCTTTTCAGCACCGACGAAGAGATAGGACAAGGGCTGATCCTCTGGCACCCGCGGGGAACCGCAATACGCAATGCAATTGAAGATTACTGGAAGGATGAACACCTGAAGCGCGGCTACCAGTTCGTGCATACTCCTCATATTGCATCCGAGCAGCTCTACCGCCGCAGCGGGCATATCCCGAAATACGAAGATATGATGTATGCGCCGCTTGAGATCGACGAGGAACGATACCGCGTCAAGCCGATGAACTGCCCGGCGCATATTAAAATTTTCCAGACCCACATGCGTTCGTATCGGGATCTGCCCATCCGTTACGGTGAGTTGGGGACGGTGTATCGCTATGAAATGAGCGGTGCGCTGCACGGTATGTTGCGCGTGCGCGGATTCACCCAGGATGATGCTCACATCTTCTGCACTCCGGAACAGCTCTCGGGCGAGGTCGAGCAGTTGCTCGAACTCGTCGATGAAATGATGTCGACCTTCGGCTACG
>JAGXLK010000647.1 GCA_018334735.1 Planctomycetota bacterium
GGAAGTTCTTTGCAGATAATGCTTTGCGGAGGACAAAAATATTTTTTTCTTTGCGATCAGGAATCGGCGGATTCGTGACACGAACTATTCAGCGCATTATTTGCCTCTCGCAACGTCCTACGGCCCGCAGCCGTCGCACGCAAAAAATTCCGGGTGGGCAGAGAGGATATTTTGACAGGAAATTGAACATTTCATGCCATGGGAGGGATGGGAGGGAAGCCCCTATGGTGCAATCTTACAGTACCCAAGGGATCCAAACCCGATAGTTCGAAACGCAGATCTTCGGGACAAGTCGGCGTCCCTTCTTTGCAACCATAATCATTACCTCGATCCTTGGGTACAAACTTCTTTTTAGACCATAAGCAGAAACACAAAGGCATACAGCACAACCAAAATGGCCAACAAAGAGTGAAAACATTTCTCCTTTCGCACAATGGCCCCAATCCAAAAACAAAGACCTAACCCCAGGGAACAAAGCGAAGCTATCCTAAGGGTGTCTGAAACCATGGCATAGCGCTTTACAACATCCTTGTTGCCTGTATCCCCATCAGTGCTTCTTTCAGGCCGTGAATCGCGCAGACGGCGATTCTGTTCAGTCCTCTGTGCCTCCTCCACGGCTACCCCAGCCGATTGCCATTGAGACAAAAATCCCAGGAAAATGGCACTCAACAAAGCCCCGACAGAAAGCAGAAAAAAAGTGCGCTTATTCCCCATCTCATCGTACCCGTAAGCGAAACCGACGATCAGCGTGCTATCTGTATTGTACTGTCGCTCGGTGATCCTGCCAAGTCCGTCGCGGGTATTTGAGAGGGTGACGCCATTGCCGAAAGTTCCCCCGTCGAGCAGGTTGCGGGAGTCGTAGCCCAAAATCCCTTAGCGGTCCCATTTCACCCAGAAAATGGGTCGTTTGAGTCATATATAAGGGCTACTTTTGTCATAACCACCGCCTCGAGAGTCACTTCAGCTGGCCCGACCCCGATTGGACCGAAGCAACGTGGTTTTCCACCACTTCACCCGATTCGCCGGTTATCGCCCGCACGTTATACAGGTTGTTGGTGTGATAGTAGAACGTGCCCTCACCGGTGGTCAGGGTGATCGGCTCGTCGATACCCGCTCCCAGCCCGGCCTGTCTCGTGGCAGAAATCATAGCAGCATTTTACCGTCTGGGGGGCGGATTTTAAAGAATTACTGCGGCGGAACGGACAATATGACAGGCGAATGAACGTCTGGTGGCAAGGGCGACGTAGATCATTTTCCACCGGCAACGGGTCGTGGGGAATTGGTTAAATAACGAGAAAACTCCGGGGAAGCCGCTACGGTAATGATTTAACGAAATCTGAGTCTTAGTGCGACCATCCGGTTTAAATCACAGACTGTAGGCGGCTTTACCTTGAATGCTGGTGGAAAAATCACTGGTAGACCGAACCTCCCGGCTTTTCACTGTTTCTCGGTACCAGGCGGATCAATCGGCCTCGGTCTTGTTCTTGGCCTTGTCGTTACTATCAGCACTCTCGAGGAAAGCTTTCGCACGTTGCCGAAGCTGCTTGTTGCTAGCGGTGGCCAACTGCCTCAGAACGGAACGCGCCTTAGCAACGACTGGCTTTTCGAACTCTATACGAAAGGAATTCCTCTTCAATTTACAACTAACAACCCTTTTCTGGACAACTAATCCAAGAGCATCAATGGCGTACATACGCGCTAAATCAGGTTCTGGTGTCTCCGCAGCCTTCGCAACTCGAATAAAGCGTCCAACGTGCTCAGCACCTATCCCCCGGATAAACAATCCATACAACTCAACCAAACACGCCATATGAATTGGGTTTTCAGGGCCGGTTCTTTCGAAACACTCCCACAGCCACTGCGCCGAATGCTTGTTGGTCTCCTGGCTGATGCTCCTCACCAAAGCAAAAGCCTCTGCCTCATTTGTTGGCGGGATTCCGTCATTGCCATAAAATCCCTTCGCCAACCGGCTCCGTTGCGGCTTCCCACGCGGGCTCCCAGGGCCACTGTGCGCAATATTCAATAGCCTCTTTTGCGCAAAACGATATCGGATATTTCCGCCCGCCCAGTCTTTAACTTTCACTTCTTGCATAATCTCTAAATTCCCTTGCCACACGTTCTCTATCGGCGTCTCGACATGCCTCGTAACAGCTGCCCTAACCCCCTTCTGTGAAGTTTCGTAGGAATGTATGTCAGCCTTTTGGTATTTTTGCACTGAGTTCTTTAAAGTAAACCACAACTTATTGGTGCAAGTGTGCAAAACAGGAACGGATCCGGCGTGCGTCCACGTCGCACCCGGTTTCAAAGACAGAATATCTTTACTATGCACTATCCCGCCCCGGTTTACTCGACATAGGGAAGCTGGCCGATCCGAAAGGTAACACTGAAAAGCCCATTGTGATATTTTCGGGATTTGCACTACCTCGTTCGTAAGATTTTTCACCTGAACCTCATACCCAATGCTTTTCCCAACTGACGTTACCAGTACGCCATTGGATTGTCTGGCGCCTCTGAGATCAACCCTAAAAAGTAGCGTTTCATCCTTTGTATGTAAGTCTTCGCCAGACGCCGTGCAACACGAACACATTATCGTAGCGCAGACAGCAACAACTGAAAATATTGGTCTCATTTTCTCTTTCCTGATCTCAGTCGTAATGGCGAGGGCCACTGATTTCGCCCTGATACTCGTGGTCATGTTCAAATGTCACAGTTATTTCAACATTGTCCAGTAGATCCTGGAATTCTTCCAACACCCATTCTTGATGCCAGTAAGGGGGACGTACCATCGCATCTCGTTGCTCAGGATATCGTTACGTATTTCAAGGGGCCTCTCAGAGGGCTTAGAAGCGATTTTCACCCCCCTTAAATCAACTGTAAGGCGGCGATACCTCCTGTGCGCGCCATGTGCTCTCCTCGTCCTTCTCCACCGGGGCGAGTTCAATGCGCCG
>JAGXLK010000032.1 GCA_018334735.1 Planctomycetota bacterium
AATCACGTATTCTCGAGCAGCCGGATTCACCAGATACGGAGTTCAGGGGCAAACGCTGCACGGGTAGGCGGAGACGTTCAGTGGGTAAATCTTCCGGATAAAGGTGATGACAGGCACCCGCCGGACGGGTGGCACTTAATAGGTCTTTGGGGAGCCGGAGGCGGCGCAAACGGTTGTTGGGGCGACCCTCCCTATGGAAGTTCATTAATGGCGCCGGAATCGTCAACACTCAATATAACCTACACTGCCGGCGGAGCCCCGTTTGGCCCGAACATCTATTTCCGTGGCACTGACTCCAACGGGTACCGGATCCCAATCGCCGGATTCTACGGAGATCAGCCATAATACGCACAGGGGGCCCCCGAGCGTTTGCAGGGCCGATCTCCAGCCATACTCAGTCGTCTTCAGGCAATGCCCTACGGCCGGGATTGTCTTTCACGACACAGGTTTCATCGTTATCGCCGGCATCCACAAGTAGCGTGTCGACTGCACCGTTGTAGAGCGTATTATCCTTGATCACGGCGTCGCGAAGCCCTTTGTAGACGATGCCTCGCGCGGGGGAAAGCTGCCCTTCGCCGCTGTCATTTCGACCCGTATCCATCACATTTCCAGTTACGCTTACACCTGCGACAAAATCAAGATAGATATGGCAATTCAGCTCATCGTCGAGCGCTATTTTGGCGCCGCTCCGGTGGATAACGTTGCCGGTGATAGCAAAACCGTTGCGTGGCCCGTGTTCGCGATCGACCTGTTCGCCCCCATGCAGGTAAATGCCGGGTCCGCCGGAACGGTCGATGTAGTTATCGTTTATTGAGTAATGTCCCCCGCTGCTGCTCATCACACCGCCGTGGTCGTTCCATTCGATGCGATTACCCACCATCGTAATAGCGCCGTTCCAGGCGCGGCCGCGGATCCCCCAGCCTTTGTTATTATTAAAAATATTATCGTGGATCCAGCCATCCCAGCAGGAGAAATTGAGTCCATCACCCCCGTTGAATATCATCATTGAATCGCGAACCGTGAATCCCCAGATGTGGTTGAAGTGAATCGCGTCACCAGTGAAATGGCTGATTCGACAATCACTCACGAAGACCGTATCTTCTTGCTCGTGGTCTTCGCCGTTGAGGTAGATACCACGCACACTGTCCCCCAGATTGGCACCGTTGAGCCCCAACCCGCACACCCGAGCTCCATACGAACCGGTCAAATCGACGAGGCAATCGCTCGTTTCATCATTGAGAACTAATTCCGTGCCGCCAAAATCATGGTAACTCCAGGTCGGCTCTGCGAAAAGACCAACATAGGACGGAACCCTTAAGGTAGAAACCGCGTATTGTCCTGCGGGAAACCACACTCCGCCACCGCCCGCGTCGGATGCTTCATCGATGGCCAACTGGATGGCAGCGGTATCGTCTTTTTTTCCATCACCTCTTGCGCCGAAAACCTTCACAGAAAATGAGGGCTCACCTGTATTGATTTTTTGATTCATTTCCAACCTCACTCGCAAATCACTCGGCCATGCTCTCGTGGGTCGACAACATCCTACAAGACTTCGACGCAGGCCACTTTACGGGCAGAAAAACTTTTCAATACCCGTAACGATACATTCTGCCAGACGTTTCTGAGTTTCATGGCTCCGCAGCATTTTCGCTTCTCTCTTATTCGACAGAAAACCCATCTCAACAAGTATGGCCGGGCATTCGGTCCGCACCAGAACACGGTAATCCGCTTCACGGACGCCCCGGCTTGCGATACCGCTGGCCCTCAGTCCTTTTGCAACAGCTTTCGCAGCAGAGCGAGCTTTCGATGAGGCAGCACGGCATACGTAGAGCGTATAGCCGCGGGGACTTGAATGGTGATACGAATCGGCGTGGATGCTCACAAATAGATCGGCTTTTTTCTTATTGGCGATCTCGGCCCGTCTGTCCAATTCAATGAATGCATCAGACTTGCGCGTCATTATTACCGTAAAACCGCTCCGTTTCAGCAACTCTTCCACTCTTTTGGAAACGGACAGGTTGATGTCTTTCTCCTGGAGCCCGATGGGGCTGATCGCACCCGGATCTTTACCGCCATGTCCCGGGTCCAGGACAATCGTTATGCCCCTGTATTGCTTTTGACCCGGAAGGGCCGGGAACCTGAATTGCTCTTGCTCCACATGTCTATCCGACCCGAGAGGAAAAGGGATTAGAAGCGTCTCCCCCACTTCCAGATCCTGGGGGGAACAATCATTAATCCGCAGAATCTCTCGCCAGGAAACTTCCAGACGCCGGGCAATCGAACGGAGCGTATCATCCTTTTTGACATAATAGATCTCGTAACGATATCTGCTAATATCGGGGCGTGCCTCCCCCCAGCCGGATCCTTGATCGGGGGGCGATGTCTGTTGAGAAGCACAGCCGAATGCGAAGAGTGTAAAAAGGACGACAGGAAAAATCAGGATTCGCAATCGCATTACCACCTCAATGAATGAGCTTATGAATTCCGTAGCTTTTTGCCAATTTCCCGGATATGATCCGGGGTTGTTCCACAACATCCCCCAACAAAATTTACGCTGGCCTCGAGCAAATCGGGCACAAAATCAGCAAACTCTTCCGGCCCGAGCGGGAACACCGTTTCCCCGTCGGGCCCGGTTTCCGGCGCCCCAGCATTTGGTTTTATCCAGACCGGCAGGTCGGCCAGTTCGCGGTATCGACGGGCGATTTTTACGTAGATTCCCGGCCCGATTCCGCAGTTGGCACCAATCGCATCCGCTCCGTTTTCTTTCGCCATTTCCACCAGCTGTTCCGGGGAATTCCCCATCATGGTCTTCATCCCATCTTCGCCAGCCGTATAACTCATGGAGGCCACCACCGGGAGATCGCAACATTCTTTTACAGTTTGAAGGGCAAGTTCCAATTCTTCAAGTTCGTTGAACGTCTCCAACACGATCGCATCGGGCTCAGCCTCGCAAATAGCTTTTGCGCTATCTTCAAAAGCGGACCTGAAATCTTCGCGACTGATCTCCTCCATCATGACGATCTTACCGGTCGGCCCGATTGAAGCGAACACCCTGGCGTCTGTCCCTGCGGCTTTCTGGCTGATCTCGACGCCTTTTCTGGCAATTTCTTCCACTTTATCAGAAGCGTTATGGCGTTCGAGCGCGTAACGGTTTGCACCAAACGTATTTGTCAGGATAATGTCGCTCCCCGCCTCCACATAACTCCTGGCTAACTCTTCAATGATTTCCGGTTGCTGGAGATTCCACAGATCAGGTGGCATACCCGATGGCAAACCTTTGCGTTCCAGCTGTGTGCCCCATGCGCCGTCAATCAGTCGAGTTTGGCGAGCGTATTCGTGCAGATTAATTGCCATGGCAGGTTTCTCCTCGTTGCGGCATTTTCGAACCGCGCGACGTCAATTCACATCTCAGGGTTGGGAACGACGGCTCAAAGCCCTCATAAAGTACTTATTACCGTCGTACTCTGCGACTTTCAGCTCTTCTTTGTTTATAAGGTTCTCCACATCCATCCAGGTAGCTTCCGCCCGCCCAAGAAATTCTTCCACAGCCTCCTCCCGCATCGGGTGCACGGCCGTGATGCTGAGCAGATCCTCACGAACGTCGCCCGTAAATGCAAAGGCATTGCCTTCATAGCCAATCAGATATTCGACATCATCTACCAGGCTGTTGACGATCTGATAGTAACGGTTAATAACCTCTTCGCGCGGCGGATGCACGCGGTCGTCGGCGGGTGGCCTGGTTGGGATCGAAATGTATGCTGTTCCCAAATCGAGGGTTGAAAGGAATTCGCCCACCTTCTCCGCACCTGCTACCGAATCGTTAATACCTTCGACCAGCATTGTTTCAGACGCCAGTTCGCCCTTAAAAATCTCTGAAAAAGCGGTGATCCCTTCCAGAATTTTGTCCAATTCTAGGCTGCGCGCCGGGTGGTTGACACGCCGCCATGTTTTTTCATCCACTGAATCGACTTTTACCGAGACCCAGTCTGCTTCCAGGAGGCGTTTCCGTACCTCTTCACGCCACAACAAAGAGGCATTTGTGATCACAGCTCTTTTTATGCCAATCGGTTCCAGAGCACGAATCTCCTCCCCCAGATTTGAGTCCAGTGTCGGTTCCCCATCGGGGACAAACGAGAGATAGTCGATTGGCTCGCCGGCATCTCTCGCTTTCGCCACTTTTTCTTTTACATTCTGGACAAGTTCTTCGGGTTCGTAAAACGGTCGCGGTTCCACCTCAATATTCAGTGTTCGGCCCACCTGACAGTAGGCGCAGGAGTAGGTGCAAATTTTGGGAGGAATGTTATTGATACCCATACTTTTCCCGAGTCTTCGCGATGGCACAGGGCCGTAAGTAATCATTGTTAGTCTCCATGGGATTTAAAATGGTAAACTTATTTTTATTTCGCCGGTTTTCCGGCCAAAATATTGACGACACAAGCAGTGACAAGTGAAGCCAGTATCATGGCACCGCTGATGACCCCTGTGAACACCCAGCCAAAATACGCCGCCATCATCGGCATGAGCGGTATCTTCACGGCGCGGCATCCAAGAAAATTCGCCAGGTGGAAGTTAGAAACGCCTTTTTCATGCAGTTCCTTCAACAATGGGTACCAGGCGTAGATTGACCCCATTGATAGGATTCCGGCAAAACTTGATAAGAAAGAACCTCTGACTTTTGTTCCTTTGCCCAGCGTTTTTTTCAGAAGCGCAGGTTTGACAAATAAATTCAGCACAACCATTACGCCGAGAGCAATGAGGAGAGCCGGGGCTATCTGAAGCAAAACATGCCCGCTCTTTGCCAGGGCAGAAACAGCCTTCTCCCAATCTTTTACAGCAACCAGAGCATAAGCTATCGCAACAGCGAGGGGGAACAGCATCCGACGCGTGAAACGTTTCTTGACGGATCTTTGCCTGGCGTCATCCTGTGAATTTCCGTTGTTCATGAAATCACCCCCACAAGCCAGGCGGTAACACATGCAACGGGGATTGAGACGACAAAAGCAGCCAGAGCTCTCACAAGCCCGAATCTGAATCCCAGAGCCGCTATTTCCGCAGGCAGCTGCACGAGTCCGACTGTTACCCAGGTGAGAATGAATGCGGTCACTCCGATAAGACTCACACTCACATCGAGAAGGCCTTTCCCGATGACATAGCTATTGACGGGATTTCCGGCCAGCACACTGCCAAAAGCTCCGCCATAAAGAGCATCGAGCAGCGGACGGCCACTGAAAACCGAAGAAAGCCATTCTCTGGATACGAACGTCTGGAAAAGTCCCACCAGGAGGATAACTCCCAGAAGAACAGGGAGAATCATCGTTATCTGTCGGACCGCCTTCTGGATTGCCCCACGGAATGATGTCCTGTTGCGACCATCCGAGGACCCTTTCGCGGCCGGGCTTTCTCCCTGCGCGGGGGGATTATCGTTGTCTCCCAAAATCGTAACCTTTCAAATGTCGGCAACTCTTAAAACGGCAACGTAACGAAAGGATACCTTATCAGAAACCGAGGGCCAAAATCATGGCCCCTACAGTCAGTCCGACCAGGAAATTGATTGCTTTGATGACGATGAACTGGTGACGCGAGTGGGCCAGCACCGGCAACATACCGTGTCCGTCCTGAACGATGGAACTTGCCAGAAGGATGCTCAGTGGAATATTTCCATCCGCATAAAGCGTAACGAGCACCAGATGCGGCCCTGATTCTGGAATCAGCCCGACAAGGCACGCAATGACCAAGACCGCCCAGCTGCCCTGTTGAATCGCCTGTTCCAGGTGCAAATGCTCTGTAATAACATACATCACAATCAAAGCCCCGAACGTCCACAAAAATATCCTGGGCACATGTTTCCGGGCCACATGTTCCCAGAGATGTTCATCCAAAAAGTGGTCGGGCACCGTCGAAACAATAAAAAGGGCAATCAAGGAGACCAGAAGGATCGTAACCCTGATCCAGTTCCAGACCTCCGGGCCGACCCATCCAAGAGTCACCGCAAGGACAAAAATACCCAGGACTGTGGCCAAAATTCCTCTGGGTGCGGAGCATTCCCGCCACTGGTCAAAAATCTTCCCGCGTGGGAAACAGTGGCAAACGGATGGCTCGTGAATGTCCATGGCGCCAACCACCCTTTTCCGGCTGCTCTCCTCGCTTCCCCTTACAAAATCCGTTAAAGCGCCAGCGACAAGCGCAATCACAAAAAGAATCGCGAATAGAAGCATGGCCTGCCGAGGTATCAGCGCCAACATCACGAACGCCTCATCGCCGCTCGTTGCAATCATAGCGGTCACAACAGCACCAAGAGTGAGAACGCCGTGGGAATACATGGCCACCACGACAAACGCCCCCAGACACCCGGGGGTTGCTCCAAGCAAACCAGCCAGAAAATATTGACCCCATTTCTGCCGGGTCAACTTACGCTGCCACTCTCCCTGAGTGAGGACATTCAGGTATTCCACCACCAGCATCATCACAAACACGAAACTGGTAATCATCAGGGCGTGACCAAGGATGCCGAAAATTTCAGGTAACATCGGTCATCTCCCCGGGAAAAAGGACGAATACGCCCCTTCTCCCGCTGAATCACATGGAACGTCGTATCACGTCGCATTTTCGGGCACAGATTCGGGGGCTTCGTCCAATATCTTCGTCAGGAACGGATTCTCATCGAGAGCTCCGTAGAATTGGTATGTTTCGTTAACCACCACCGTGGGAGCGGCCAAAATATCGTAGTGTTCGGTCAATTTGGGAAAATCTTCAACATTCACCAGGTCCGCACAGATCAGATCGCTCTCAATCGCAACTTGATGGGCCAATCGCACAGCCTTTTCAGTAAACGGACAGAGTGGAGTCGTTAACACTTCGAGGTGTAATGGTGTATCCAATTTGCCCAGTCGTTCTTTGCTTTCAGGAGAAAGTCCTGACTCGCCCGAAGAGATACGCAGCAAATCTTCTAGCAACATCTTGAACTCGAAATCGGATGGCATTCCGTAGTACCGAACCCCGCACTCGCAAACACCATCAAGGAGAAATCCGGGAACTTTATCAATCCCATAATCGTCGGCGACGTCGCGATCGGCAGTAAAATTGTACACATCCAGATGCAGTTTGTGGGAAAGGTCAACCAGTTCATCAAGAAGTTCACGTTCCTGCCGGCAATGGCGGCAACTTACTTCTTCCGTAAAGTAGATAATGGTTACATCATTCTCCAGTTTCGCAAACGTCTCCTCAAGCGCTCTCAAATCCTTTGGGGTAACGGGAATCATGTTTTTGTTTCCTTTCTGTATGCGGCCTATCCGCTGCCGGCGTGAAAAAATTATGTTCGCCGTAAATTCGATAACACAGAGTCTGTTCTCTCAGCGGGAATTATCTGTTATTTGACGCTTCCGTTTTCGTTTTCTCGAATTCGAACTTCCATCCCACTCCCGACGCATAATAATTTTCTCCGTAGGCCTCCTGGAAGATTTCGCGCGCTCTATTCCCCGAACAATGGCACGGCGCCACGATCTCAACACCCATTTCCCGCAACTCTTCAATTATTCCCTCGATGCTTCCACGACTGGATGCACTCAGGTGAAACCCACCCAAAACACCGTAAACGGGAAAGCCGCAGATATCCCCCGCCTCGCTCGCCAGATTATTGATACCCGGGTGTGCACATCCAGTAATAACAAATGGTCCTCTGTCTGTCTCTATGCATAAAGCGTGCTCTCTGAGCCCCGCCTTCAGAACCCCGGTTGTCCAGGCGCCCGGACAGACTTCATCCGTTTCTTCTGCTTCCACCACGCTGTTACCGTCCGTAATGATTTCTTCTTTCAGACGATCGGGAACTGCGCCGGGCAAATAGATGGTCAGCGGCGATCCGCTGTCAAGAACAGCTCCCACACCCCCGGTATGATCTCCGTGCATATGTGAAAGTACCAGCACATCGACGTCTGCAAAAGAAAATCCCAGCTTCTGCATGTTCTCCCGTAAGGCGGGACCTGACCACCCCGTATCGAACAGAATGGTTTTCTCCAATCCGGCAACGTAACATGCAAAACCGTGGCCGGTCTGGAGGTCATTTTTCACGGAGTAATTATCGCAGACAACGGTGATCGTAACAGTACCCATCAGGCTTCACCTCCATATTGTCAAAAAGTCCAGTTCTTAGCAGAAAGAGCCAGGCTCCCGGCCGGTGTCATGCAAACAACATTTCAATATTCCCGCATTTCCTCGTATGCTTCCCACATCGCAGTAAAATGCTCCGGCGATACATCGTCCTGCACGTTGTGAATTCCTCCGAAAATATATCCTCCCCCGGGCGACAGGGCCTCGATATGCTCGCGTGCCTGCTTCTGGATATCAGACACAGGTCCATTCGCCAGCAAAGATGGATCGACTCCTCCACCCCAAAAAGCAATTTTATCGCCGAACTCCTCCTTCAGATCGAACGGATCCATCCCTTTCGCGCTGGTCTGCACCGGATTGAGGACACCGACTCCGATCTCGATAAAATCAGGAATGAGATCGCGAATGGCACCATCGGAATGGAAAAAGACAAAAAACGGATCGTCGAAAAAACTCCGTTGCGCTTCGAAAAGTCGGGCGTGACGCGGTTTGATAAGATCACGGTAGACCTTCGGTGAAATGAGCAGACTGTCCTGGCTGCCGATATCATCCCCCTCGCGGATAAACTGAACTGAACCGGTTAACTGCTGCGCCGCAATACGGTAAAAAGCAATTTTCTGCTCCACAAATTTATCCATCAGGGCTTCGGCCAAAGAAGGATTGGTTACTAAATCCATGCAGAATTGCTCGGTACTTCTCATGCGACAGCACATCTCAAAAACACCGGCGCAAAGACTTTCCAGAATAATTGCCCGGCCATCGCGACGGAAATACTCGGCTTTTTCCTCCAGACCTTCCATGAGCTCAGGATCTCCCGGATCAGGCCATGGGAACTCCTCTATGTCTTCTTCTGTAATTTCGCCTTCCAGAGGGTTGCTGACAACGTCGAAATACAATCCGTCCTCGGGTCGTTTCCAGACCAGGCCCCACTCGTCGGTAAAAAGATCATATTCGTCGTGACGCTCAACCTGAGGATTTTTCCTCACCATATTGGGGATAAGACCGCGCACGTCCACGCCGAGATCTTCGAGGATCGCCTCACTCATTTCCGGAAGCTGCTGAACAACATCGTACAGGCGGGGTTCGCCCTCGCTGTATCCGAGGTCTTTAGCAAGCTCTGAATAAGCGCCGCGAGTCATACCCGTCACCAGCGTGCTCCCCAGATCGAACGGAATTCGGTCGGGTTGTTCGCCTTCCAAGGACATTATCACTCGTTCACGAGAATTCATTCTATTTTCCTTTTTACAGCTGACAGCCCAGGGGACAAAGCCCTCAACGCAGGGCAGCATTTTTCGGGGAATTAAGACAGTTTATCGTCGGCTTTTTGCAACCTTTCCCGGATTGGCAAATTCTGGGGGCAACTTTCTTCGCATTGTTCACAATCCACACAATCTTCGATAGTCGCGTCGAATTCCGCGTACCGTTTCTTCGCTTGAGGTAATTCCCAGCTTATCCGTTCCGAATAATCCAGAAGTTGAAGGATTCCAGGTATATTAATGTCCTGGGGACATGGCAGGCAATACTCGCAACCGTAGCAATACCCCCGACCCAACCGATCCCCGAAATCTCTCAGTTCCCTTTGTTCCCGGGCAGAAAGTGGTTCGTAAGTATTGGCAATCCCAACGTTTTGCTCAATCTCTTCGGGCGACTTCACACCCGTCAATATAAGGGGGAATCGCCTGTTAGAAAGCGCGAAACGCAGACATTCCTCAATGGTCGGTTTTCTGTCTTCCTCGGGTGGGCTCAGCGCAAGAAGACTCGCATTTCCGAACACTTTCATCACAAAAAGCCCCACATCGTGTTCCTCCGCCAGGTTCAGCACCTCTTCCTCAGCTTCCCGGTTGGCAAGATTATAAGTAACCAGCCCGGCTTCAAACTGATCGCACTGGATCATCTTTTTTATCAGGTCCCAGTTGTGGCTCGTGAAACCGATATGTTTGATTTTCCCCTCCTCTTTTGCTTCCAGAAGGGCTTTCAGACCGCCCCCTTTCTCCATCAGCGGGTCGTAGCGTTTGCTGTTTGAAACGTCATGCGGCTCGTAAAGATCGATATAATCGGTCCGAAGCGCTTCGAGACTTTCATCGATAGCCTTTTTGATACCGTCGTAGGTGGTATCCGGTATCCGGGAACTCAGATATACCTCGTCGCGACGTTCCTCCATCACACGTCCGATTTTGCGTTCGCTGTCCCCCTTGCCGTAAACGCGAGCCGTGTCGATAAAATTCACGCCGAGATCGATCGCCCTATTAACCGTTGCCACGGCCTGTTCCACGCTAACTTTTGGAATCGTCATCCCGCCGAAACCAATCCGCGAGACCTGCATCTCCGTCTTTCCAAGTCGCCGTTGCTCCATCATCGAACTCCTGCTATTCCGGTTTAAAGGGCGAATGCTGACGCACGGTTTTATTACCGTTCAACTCTTAGTATAATGTTAACGTACCTGAACTTCAAGGCGCCAGGCGTTTGTTTTTTGTTATCGCTTGGTGCGCTAAAAAGCACCATGCGATTTCACCAAAAAAGCAACACCTCCGTCTTGCACAGCCGCTCAGCCGCACCAACGTCAACTGTAACGTAGTATCTCTTTCAGGAGAGCGCTATGAGTGAAGAACCTGTC
>JAGXLK010000648.1 GCA_018334735.1 Planctomycetota bacterium
GCCAGCTGTTCCATATAAAGGTTTCATGAACAAAAACTTATAATAATTATTGGCTTAAATTCATGAAATGTCCGGGTCAACGGTTTACGGCCCGTCCCCTGAACTCGTACAGGGCAGAACGGGAGACTCACTGATGTAACATCTGCAGCAAAGTGTCACCCTACTGTTTCTCCGCCCACTGCTTCTTCATGCTCTTCATTTCCTCGTTCAGTTCGATCTTCTCACCGGGACACTGATTGACGTCGTCGTAGAGCCAATTGCCCTGGTTGTCGCGCAGAACCGGCTTGCGTTGATCGACGGACGGGGGAGTCGCCACGGGGTGGGGTTCCTGGGCGTACCAGTAGGCCACCGATGACATCTCGTTGGCCAGGTGGTTGCCATGACCGTGTTCGATGGTCACTTTGATCTCCTCCTGGAACCGCACCGGATTCTCGATGTGGTGCACATAGCTTGTTTGATAGCCATCGGTATTACTTTCGTGGATGGATGAGCCGTTCCGCATGAAAGCATTATCCTGCATGCCCCAGGCCTGATTAAGATAATCTTCGCTGCCGGTTCCGTGCAGGTCTGGCGGCCATTCATAACCATCGACCCAGATCATATCATCGCCTTCACCCCACCAGGTGCCCTGGAAATTCGTCACCGACAGATTGCATCCGATGTAGTGTCCCCGTCCCTCGGTTTCCAGGATCACGTAGTTGTTCTCCCAGGCTTCTTTCTCTTTGTTCACGATATTGGCTTCGGCGGTGTTCACCCGCACCTCGTGTCCCCAGCCGCCGAAGGGATTAGTGCGTCGGAATTCAGCGTGGAAATATCCGCGATCCGTCGGCGCTTCATCGCATGTCTCGTAATCAACGTAAAAATACTGGCGGTGTTTTTCATTACTTTCATTAATCAACTCAACGACCGCGCGTTCTTTGAAAGGCATTTCCACATAACTGTTGAGCGCGCAGCCCTGATTAAACTGATTGTTCGAACGCGTGGATGCTGTGAACAAGAATGACTGGTAGCTGTTGACGATATTGTGTCCGAGCCCAAAAAAATCTCCGAGGGGAACCAGCACACCGGGCTCATCCTCATTGTCCCAGGTGAATTTCAACAGGCATTCCCGGTAATGATTGCGCTGCGTCATCCAGATATGGGTGATCGCTCCAGGCCCTTTGATATCTGCAAGGACTTTGGTCTCTCCTGGTTCAATGGTCCAGGCGTCGTTATTCCGTCCGGTGGTGTCCCACGATGAACAGCGTGCCGTTTGGCTCTCACGCAACTGGGATAAATCTCGCATCCTGCGAACTCCTCTCCGATCTTCAAAAAGAGACAACATTTGGCGATGCCGGTGGATGATATCAAGCCGGATGGATCCGATCAAATTACCGAAATGTGTCGCCTGCATCTTTTCCCAATTATTAAATCACGTCAGTTTTACTGGGAAATCCGAAAAAGCGTCTCGTTTTGCTTTTCCTGATCCCTGATTTTTCATACGATGAGGATCAGCGCGCGAACGATATGATCGAAAGTGTCCGGCAGCATGGAGGACGAGAAAGCCCATCGTGCCTGGTCGAACCCATTCTGTATCCGTAGCTGAAGCCTGGTAAATGTGAAAAAGGTGTGATCCATACTTGCTGCAAACAAGTCCGGCGGGCGGATTAGTTCTGGTTCGGTGAAAACCTCTGGCTGAAAGGAAGAGCGCATACCTATGCTACTACTGACGTCTTGCCCGGACCGTTTTCGTTCTCTGCTATTTTGGCTTTTGACCTGTAGTTTTGTCATAGCTGGCGGTTTGTTTGTATTCGGAATGATGTGTTGTCAAAACATAACGCCGCGTTCGGAAACCCTTCCGATTAATAATGATTCTGCTGAAGTAACCAACGATTCACCTTCGTTGAATCGTCCTTCTCCGCGGACCCCAACGTCTCAAAAAATAATCTCAGAATTTGCCCGCAAAAACCCGGGAAATTGGGAGAAAACGGGGAAAGTTTGGGCACCACGGGTGCTCCTGGCCAGGTTCGAGAGCCAGAAAAACCTTCCGGAGACCAATAGTTATCTTCAAGGCGTCCAGCCATGGAGCCGGCCGGGATCCTCCTGGGCCGGGCATTCCGGTGACTATGATTTTACGGAAGTCACACTCACGACCATTTTATACCGGTTTGGTGACCGCCCGAAGATATTGTTTCCGGAAACCCGACGTCATATTCTCAATTCCTTGCTGCTGGAAGAGGGAGGAGAACCGCGTCTTACTGTGCCGAAAAGTCTCGGGACGGTTTATGAGACAGAAAACCATGTGCTGATGACGGAGAGTTCCCGTTTTCTGAAAAACCAGTGGATGTGGGATCATGGCCACAAAGAACCGCGTTACAATAACGCGGAAAACGGTTTGTTTGATTGGCTTACGGGGTATCTGAACCGGATTCAGGTGAAAGGTTTTTATGAATTTAACTCTGTGCCATACCAGGGGTATGCTACGCAAGCCCTTCTGAATTTAGAAGCTTTTGCCGAAGCGGATGCGGTGAAGGGCTTGGCCCGGAGGATCCTTGACCAAATGACCGGTCACTATGCGTTGGGGAGCCTCCAGTTACGCCAGGTGGTCCCGTTTCGACGCCAGTTGCGACGAGCTGATTCTGACAGTCTGACGCTCAATTATGTGAACGCTATTATGTCTGTGTGGGCGGCCCCGGTCGATGGCCCGGCTCGAAAAATTCAAAAGAACAGGATCCATGTCTTCACCGCGGCCATTATGGACTACAGGCCCCCCAAACGGACGCTTCGTCTGGTGAGAGAAAAAGCGGGTGAGTATTTCCTGCGGATCGGGCACGGCAAGAGCGCCAGTCCTGAAATTTTCTCCGGGGGACCGGGATATCTTATCTCAGCAGGTGGTGTTTACCGGGGGGTTAAGGAACGTATCGTGGCGCGGCCGACCACGCTTTTACTCAAAGATGGAGCA
>JAGXLK010000649.1 GCA_018334735.1 Planctomycetota bacterium
ACTGTGTGCGGGAAGAGGTAGGCCGCTTTGGTGCGGTTGGCTGGCCAGCATGAATAATGCCAGTTCTGAACTTTGTTCCCCGTCAGTCGGACCCAGTCATCGACATTTTGCTGCATGCGAGCGCGGATGACTTTGTCTTTGTACTGGGCGAGCCCCGGCATACCGCAGATCTGAATCTGGCAGTTGTCTGGAAATTCAACACCTTCGGGTGCAAGGGTGTAGTTTTTATAGGTGAGGAAAATCACCGTCATATCGGGCCACTGTTTTTTCACGTGTCGGCCGAGTTCGGCCACGAAGCTACCGAGAATTTTGCTCGCGGTGCCGTAATGACCACCGTCTTTGTTCCAAAGTTTCCTGCAGTATTTGCAGCGGCACGAGACCGCAATGTCGGCCGGTGAGACCGTGATCGCTTTTCCTTTGATGATGCGGCGTCCCCGGGCGAGCCGTTCGCCGGCTTTGAGTTTCTTGCGCTGGTATTCGATTTCTTCGAGGTATGTTTCCAGTGTACGGGGATGTCCGTAGCAGAGCATGCTGTAATCCCGTTTTCCATCTTTTCGCAGCTGGAAAATCTCGGGCCGGGACTCTTTGTATTGTCTGGCCCAGTTGTGCGGCGCGTGGACGATCAGGTCAATGGGCCATGAGTTGCCACAGCGGAGCCGGTGGTCGTGGGCTGACATGACGGCTTCGCCAATGCGAGGTCCGCCGGAGGGCCAGCGGGTGCGCTTGCGAAATGCCGGAGCGTCGTAGAGGTTGACAGGCGGCACGGTGAGGGTCCTGGTTTTGATGACCGAAACACCGCTTCGTCCGAATTCATCGCGGTAGTCGGGCCAGTACCACCGGACGCCCACGTAGCGTTCGAGGAACTCGTAAGCTCCCCAGCTTGTGCCGTCGCCGTTGCCGACGATGTGGATGCGGTCAGGAGCGGTTTTGATGGCGAAACCTTCGATCGGCATTTTTTCACCGGCCAGTCCTGCTTTTTTCGCGGCCGGGCAATCGCCCAGGACGATGGCAGGTGTCTTCAGTTTCTCCCAGAGGATCGGCAGTTTTGCCCCTGTGGTCATTTCGATCGATTTCTGCATTTCTCCCGCGACTCTCCGCATGGCCCGGTTTTTGCCTGTCATGATGCAGATACTGGCGAGAGGTTTCCCATCCTGAACGATCTTTATGGGTTGGTGGGACGGCACCTTTTTGAACGTAACGGGGTTCAAATCAGGAGTTTCAGCAGTGGCTGCCGCCGGACAGGCGGTGGTGATGATGGCCCATAGGCAAAGAGCGAGTGAAAATCTTTGGAACTGCATCGACGATCCTCCAATTGCACAAAGAGTAATAATCTCGAATCGTTTCTTTTGTATTTTACCCTTTTTTTCCAAAATCGTCACTTAAGCCGTCGTGTTGCTTTGGCCCAGAAGAGGCTCAAGCGGTTCAGAGAACCCCACCATCCATTGACTTGATGGTTTCCCCCGGCCATCCAGAGCAGTTCGGCATGCACGGAACTGAAGCTCCGCGTGTGGTCTTCCCACTGATTCCATTCAACGTGCGCATCTTCCCAGAGTGAGTTGCCTCCTTCGGGAGGAAGAGGATAACGCGTGGGTTCTGAGTGTGCATATTTGGCCTGACCTCCGTTATGAGCGGCGATGACGTACCACAGTCCGCCATAAGCACGGGCCGTCACGATGTCGCTGGCCAGAGGGATGACCCCTTTGGTGTCCCAGGTGCGGCCTCCCACGCCGTAGTACGAACCGTCATTGGCATCGGCGGCCCAGCCCGCACGGGTTGGTTGGACGTAATCCCAGTTCCACGTGTCCGGGCCTTCGGGATTATGGACGCGGCGGTAGAACGCTCTCTGGACCGTATGCTGGTCGAGGGACGGGTAAATATAACCGGCGGCCAGTTCCGAAGCGCTGTTGGTTGTCCGCGGATGCCAGCCGTCGGAATTCAATGGCGCGCCAGGGCCCACAGGAGGGTAGTGAGGTTGCGACTCCGCCTTGAGGTCCGGACACCACCTCACGTCGTCGTGCCAGAGACTGCGGTAATACTCGATAGCTCCCGACGTCAACTTGCCCTCTTTAGCTCGCTGGGGTCGCATACGGAGACCGTAGTTAACGCCGTTTTGGTGGGCTGCGAAGACGGGCATCCAGTCGGTGTTTTCGTTCATGTACATGGCATTGCCCAGGCCAATCTGGCGCAGATTGCCCGCGCAGGTGGCCCGACGCGCCGCCTCGCGGGCGCTTTCCAGGGCTGGCATGAGCATCGCGGCCAGAATGGCGATGATCGCGACAACGACGAGCAGTTCAATGAGCGTGAACGCCCGCCGTTGATGTCCACGGTATTCTGAACAATGGCTTTTTATACTCATGGGTTACCGTGTTCTGGTGGTTCCTGCAGACGCGGCTGGATCAGCGTGACGGTGTGCAGCGACCGCTTTTCCTCGATCATGCGGTGCAAGAGCTGGATTGCGCCTTCGCCGATTTCGTATGAATCGACGACCATCCGGGCAACCGGGGCAGGGAGGAGATTTTCACTTTCGTTGGCGTGGGAAATCACCTCGCAGTGAGAAAAGAACTCCGGATCGCGTTCGAGCAATTCATCGAGACACCGATCCGCCAGCCGGTCGTCGTCGAACGCAACGAGACCGGGTTTCAGTTCGAGAATTCGTTCCGAGAATCCATCCGTTTCGGGTTCGACGGCCTGGTGGGCTCTCAGCACGTCGAGATCGATGTTTGCTTCCGATTTGCTTTGTTCCGAGGCCGCGCGAAAACCTTCGATTGTTTCGTATTGTGTAACAACAAAGACGAGGGCACGAACGCGTTTCGAAATCGCGTATTTGTATGTCAGATGGCCGAGAGAGGCGGCGTCGAGCAGGACCGAAGAGACATTTGGGGGAGGGCAGCGGGTGGACATCGATACTATGCGGAGGTTGGGACTGATCCGATGCAGT
>JAGXLK010000650.1 GCA_018334735.1 Planctomycetota bacterium
GGGATCAAGGGGTCGGTATTTCCGAGGAATACTGTGAGAAAATATTCGATCGGTTCTGCCGTCTGGAAGATGGTATCATACGGCGAAGAGGGGGAACCGGCCTTGGTTTGACCATCAGCAAGGGCATCATAGAGGCCCATGGGGGCCGGATTTGGGTGGAAAGCAAGCTCGGGGCGGGATCCAAATTCAGTTTCACGCTGCCAAAGCGGACATAGTTGATCCCGCGAGACGCTGATCGGATTCAGCTACCAAGGAGGCTGCCTGTCATTACCAGGGCACAGGCGCTCTGAGCAGAAATCTGCTGACAACCGTTTGGCAAAAGGAAAACCGGATCGCATGTCATTGCGAGCCCGGTGCGATGGGTGTGGCAATCTCCCTGTTAATTGGGATATCACCCCGTCACCCGAGGGGCTCCTCATGCTGACAGCTTGTACAAGAACGTCGGCCGACTAGTGATGGAACATGTTAAGAAACCGCCCATTCCCCGGACTCCGTTAAAACCCGGTTACTGGTTCGGACTATCGCTCCGGTTTGGATAGGGAGTAACCTACGCCGGCTTTGGTAAGGATGAAAACCGGATGATGCGGATCGGTTTCCAGTTTGTTCCGCAACCCACGTATGTGCGTGCGAAGGCTGACGACGGCGCCCGGATATTCCTCCCCCCAGACCTCCTCGGCGAGCCGCGCGTGGGGCACTACGTTGCCCCAATGCCGCATCAGGCGCTTCATAATATGGCCTTCGGCTGTGGTCAAACTGATATCCCTACTCCCATGGCTCAACTGAAATGTGGCCGGGTCCAGGCGCGAAGCGCCGCAAATGATAGGCGTTTCGTCATTGGGTATGGTTTGCTTCCTTAACTGTACTTGAATGCGCGCCAGCAACTCTTTCTTTCGGAATGGTTTGGTGATATAGTCATCGGCGCCGAGGTTGAGACCCCGGGTGATGTCCGCTTCTTCATCCCGCACGGTAATGATGATAACCGGAACAGAGGAAAACAACCGGATTCTTTTCAGGGCCTCAAACCCGTCGATATCGGGCAGATTAAGATCCAGTATGACCACATCCAGTTCTTCGGCCTCTACCATTCCCACGCCTTCCTCGCCCATTCGGGCTGACAGCAGTGTTGCTTCAGGCCAGTCGTTCTGGAAAGCGAGTGATATGGCATGGACGATCTCCGGATCGTCCTCAATGATGAGGATGCGCCACAGTTTCGTCTCGCCGGTCAAAGCGGTGTGCTGTGGTACATCCTCCGTTACCGGGAGAGTGAATCCAAAGGTGGCTCCCTGTCCGGGCGGCTTTTTACCCAAACCCGGCCACCGTGGAGCTCTACCAACCGCTTGCACAAGGCCAGACCGAGCCCTAACCCGCTGAGCCGGCCGTTGTCGCTGGATATGCGTTCATAGGGCTCGAATACGCGGGATTGTTCCTGTAACGATAGTCCCGGACCACTGTCATGTATCTGAATTACGACGGCGTTGCCGGTGGTTTCCGCGGACAGCACGATGTCCCCCCCTCTGGGAGCGTATTTGAGCGCATTGTCCAGCAGGTTGGAAAGGATCTGGTTGACCCGGTTGATATCCGCTCGCACCAGTGGCAGTTTTACCGGCAGATCAGTCCTGATGCTCTGCCCCTGCGTTTCGGCCATTACCTGGACATTTTCCACTGATTGGCGAAGCGTGGGCAGGACGTCGATAGACTCTGGGTCGAGCTCAAGGGCACCGATTTCGTCTCTGGCCAGGTCCAGCAGATCATTCACGCGTTCACTCAAATTGACGGCACTTCGGCTGACGTTGCGGGCCAGCTCGAGCATACGGCCGGGCGCCAGCTCGCTAATCAAGGAATCGGTGGAAGAAAGGATGGCGGTCAGGGGCGTCTTGAGCTCATGGGCGAGCATTCGGCTGAAATCCGCTCGAAGCTGGACTTCGGCTTCCAGTTGCTGACGCAACTGCCTTTCCTGGCTGTAAAGTGCTTCCAGTTTCTCCTTCCAGTTGCGTCGCTCGGTAACGTCTTTGAGGAAGACGAGAATCCCTTCAACCTGCCCGTCCTTTTTAATCAAGCTGCCATTGGGTTCCACCACGACCGGATGACCGTCTTTGTGCCGGACCTCTACCTCAGTGAATTGCCTTTCGCTGCTGGCAAGCGTTGATTGAAACATGCGCAGCATCGTCTGTTTCGTTCCCGGATTGAAGACAGGAAAATCGGCCAGGTTACGCCCGATGACCTCCTCCCGTCGAAAGCCGAACAACTTCTCCACGCTCTCGTTGACATCGATGACCGTACCGTATTTGTCCAGATGGATTACTTCGTCATAGGCGTTTTCGAAAAGCAGTCGAAACTTCTCCTCCGAGAGGCGCAGGGTTGCTTCCGCTTCCCTGGTCCGGGCAAGCGATCGTAGCAGAGAATCGACCTCCAGTTGCAGCCGGTCGTTTTCGGAGCGGAGCCGGGCGAGTTCGGCCTCCAGTTCAGTAATGGTTTGCCGCTGTTTTGGGTTGCGATTTTCTGGCATCGTACCTGATTATCGAGGTTATTGCAAAACGTACTGAGCGAGCCGTTTATCTTGATGATGTATTGATTCCCGGATTGTGAAAAGATTCTAAGTGCCCCGGTGGGCTTTGTCAAGTCAGATGCATTGCACTGGCGGTTGATTCAGGGGGTATCGATTGAGGAGCTTCTACATTCGCGCATGTTCCCCCTACCCGGGGGAAAGGCGGGTTGAATGAGAAGCGGGGGAATGCGGGCTTTTAAAGGGAAGCCGGTTTGCGGACAGTGATATGCGCCCGCAAGTTTCGGCACCGGCATCGTTAGTTAGGATACCTAGTAGCCGCGGCTGCGGGCACGGATATTCCGGCGGCTGCCCTTCGACTTCGTTTTCTTGGGACGATTGGGTGCCCCCCCCTGTTTGTTATCGGAGAAATTCGAAGACCGCCGAGGCTTCTCC
>JAGXLK010000651.1 GCA_018334735.1 Planctomycetota bacterium
GCGTACCGGGTGGCAAAACGATCATAATCGGCCAGGACAGTTCTGCCTTTCAGAGGATCCCAGGCCCTGTGAGCGCGCGCCGCCAGCGGCAGAATATCCTGGTAAAGCGCGTCGCTGTCCATCTTCGGCTCAAACGGGCAGAAAACCAGATGGCCTTCACGCTGATGGACTTTGTCCCGTGTGCCCACATGACGCGAAGCGTAACGCTTGTAAGTCCATCCGTCCTGTCCGGCGTGGCGATTGTATTCGCCCATGACCATGCCGCCATTTTCGCACAGCACGTCGAAAGCAGGTCGTGGAGATTTGATGAACTCAGCCGGCAAGACGTCTTCGCCCCACGCCGGGACAACCGGCTTCGGCTGGCGCGCCCGACGATGGAGGCCGGTATTGTAACCCCACTGAAGCTGGGGGCAGCTCTCACGCACTTCCCGCTTAACCAATTCAAGGATTGCGCTGCTGTCAGGCTTCTGCCATCCGGTATCGTAACGCACCGCGTCCCAGCCGAACTCTTTCACCGAGCGAACGATCTCTTCGGCATGATGAATGTAGGGCGCAGCCATACCGCGCCGGACACGCAACTGAGGCCAGGACACCATCTCTTTGCTGCGTTCCCAGCGGTCGAGATGGTGCATGTCATAAAACATCGGCTCCATCCACTCGGGATGCCTTCTCAGAAGTTCATAGCCCGCTTTTCCTCCCGCGGTGAGTTTGATATAGACAGCACATGAGACGCCGACACGGTGGAAGGCTCTTATCAGCTGTCGGGTGCTTTCGGCACTGTTGCGCCGCCGCATCTGACCGCTCCAGTATTTCCCCTCCGGCGTCAGATCACCAAAATCATCCGGCGCCCAGAACACAAACTCGACTTGATTGGCATAATTGTTTTTGCGCGATAAGGCGCATTCATCCGCATTGCGGAAACCCGGGCCAGCGCGATAAATCGTAAGATCCATGGGGAACGAGCCGACAGCTACCGCCCAGGGATTGGTGTGAACCGAGAATACCTCCGAAGCCCGGTCGATTGTTCGGCCATTCTCCGAGATACGGCATTCGATCGCATGTCCCCAGCGCTTATTCGGAAGGTCGAAAATAAATTCAAATTTGCGAGACCTCCTCCCGTCTACGGTCACTATTCTTTGATGCACATTCTGTCTCTCATCGATGCCGCGTACAAGATCAGCGTTCAACTGAAATTCGCGACGTTCAGCGGCGAAGTTGCGCATCTCGCCCGTGACGATCACCGGTTCTTTCGGCTCGTAACGAATCTTATCGACCGTCACGCCCCGTATTTCGGCATCGCCGACGCATTCCACCCACAATCGGTCCAGGGCGAGATGGTAGGGCAATTCTGTGAGTTTATGTTGCAGAGGCTCGATTGCTTTTTCGTCATTCCCGACGTCCATCGCTCCCTGTTCCCCGGCATCCGGCATATCAACAGGTTCCGGGGGACGTTCGTCGGCTTTTCCCCGCCAGTCCCAACCCGCCGTCAACAAAACCCGTTTGCGTCTGCCCGACACCGCAAACGGAACAACAAAATTCTGATACGTCCCCGGCAGTTTAAAATCCACGATCGACAAACTTCGCGAGGTCGGTTTTTCACAACCCCCTTTTGTTCCGATATTGAACTCCAGCAGACTGGTATGCTTGCTGATAGTGTGGGAGACCTTCAGGCGGAAATGGGCGCGGTAAACTCCGGCCTTGAGATCGGAGATAGGAACATTGAAGAAGCGACCTCCTGCTTCGAAAAGATTGGCCGCCACGCATTTTTTTTCGCCTCCGGCCCGTTCCAGATAGATGGTTCGGCCGATTTTCTCCAGGGGGATTTTCGTGGCGGAATCTTCGCCTGCCGCTAAATCACACTCAAAAAGGAAAATTCCCAGCAGGAAGATCACACAATACGTAAGAACGGTCCCCCCTCTTCTATTCAATACACTCGCGGTCAAATGCATTCCCGGGATGGTGTCTCTTCGCAATATGAACAAAGTGATAACCTCAAGGGCAGGCCGCCATACAATCATAGATCAGGGATATTGAGATGGATCGACGGCTCGAAAGGTAATCCTGTATGGATAGGGGTCAATACTATCGACGATTCCGTGTGGAGCCCAGAGCAACTCGTAGCCGAGTTCCGGGTACCAATCCGGACGATAGACGTTTGGCGCATAACTTTCCCAGGCGAGGAGAGTGTAGTATTTGCTTTTATGAATGGTCAGATATTCTATCGGGCTGCCAGGATTAGTACGGGTCAACTGCGGCAGACCGCCGTAATTCTCGGCGTAGAACTGGCACCCCAATGCGAGCTGTCGGACGTTATTCTTGCAGCTCGCATCCCGAGCGGCTTCACGGGCGCTTTCCAGTGCCGGCATCAACATCGCCGCAAGAATCGCGATAATCGCAATGACCACCAGAAGCTCTATAAGCGTAAAAGCTTTTCTCAACTGTCGCCTCCGGTTGAAAGAAAAGGCTGCGAAAGCTGTAAAAATCCGGTCTTCTGACTACCGACAGTCTACCCACGCACAGGGTAAGCCTGTCAAACCCATTCTCAGAAGTTTTCAAAAAAATTGTTTTGCATAAGAGAAGAATCTGAGGTCTAATAACCTGCCAATGAAAGAATACTTTTCTCTGTCCAGGAGGTCGTTATGAAACAACGTATGCTGCTCCTCGCATTTGTCTTCTCGGCAACATTTCTGTCCGTCCCCGCATCAGCCGCGGACAAAATGAAGGTAGAAACGGCCGGGATCCAGATTGCCGCCGCCCCTTATGATGTTGATGATTGGCAGACACGTCCGTTCAACAGCCGCGGAACTGCCGTAGCTTTGCTCGCCAAATATCCCGAAGCTGCGATCATCGCACTGGATACTGATAACTGTAAACTGGATCAATTTACCGACGACACCGGCAAAGACCTGACAGAAAAGCCGAAGACAAAACAACGCT
>JAGXLK010000652.1 GCA_018334735.1 Planctomycetota bacterium
AACAGAATTCACTGATACGTTTACTTATAAAATGCCCTATTGGAAGGTTGGTTCAAAAGGCAAAACGGGCACGGAATTCGCCACCGAACCTCACGTGCGCAGAGTCAAACTGGACGAGGATGCCAACAAAATTATCGAGGTTTTGGGCGATCCTCGTCCATGTTTCAAATACTGTCAATTCACGGCGCAAAGGTCGAGGGATACCTTTACTGCTAAGACCGCAATGAAACAGACGGGAAATAATACATACAAAGGAGAGTATGTCAGCAAGAATTGTGGCACGCGGTTAGGGGGATATGCGATCGCATCCTACGGGGGCAAGAATCCGCCATGTTTTGAAGATAGCGATCTTGTTCCGGCTCCGTGGCCAGGAAAAGGCAAGCAGAATGTCAAGGAACGTGCGATGGACCTTGATAAAAGCGTGGGAAAAATCAAAATGGCGGTTGGACACGGCTCGTATTCTCTGCAGACCTATAACAACAAGGACAAAACCATAACCGGTACGGTAGTGGTTGTAAACATGGGATTTGCTTTTGCCGAAGCATTGCTTGGTGCCACGCAGCAATACTGGGCCGTAGCGCTTGTCACTGGAGCGCATGTGGGCGTGAACGCGGCAATGGCGAACCAGGCTCAATACAACGGAGGGAAACGCAATGCCTCTTCCAAAGCCAAAGTGGCCTGCTACTACATGTGGCATGATGTGGATGAGCAGCCGGAGCTGGACGGCAAGACTGCTTGGAAGATCGATAGTGATGCAGCAATTAATAACAACAGCCCCAGAGAAAATGAACTCATATCCTGGCAAAAAGGTGATGGAATGGATATCGAGGTGGGGAAACAGCTAACAATGTGGATAGATATTACCAGCCATTCACAACTCATTGCTGCAGATACCAATGCGGCGTTCGGTTTTGCCGTCCATCACTGCGGTGCCAACGCCAATTATACGACCCCCAACCCCGGGCAGATTGAAATCAATGTCTACGAGCCGCCGGGAGAGGGTCACTGACAGCGGTTTTTCGATAACTTGTCCTTTAGCAGGGAGCCCAATAATGCAGAAAAGGAAGGTTGTAATTCCACTATCAATTCTTTGCGGCCTCATAGTTGGTGGAATATGGTGGGTCGGATCTGCAAAACAAGGCAATAAGGAACGCGAAGCGCGGGGCAAGGTTGGGATAGAGCAGGACAGACGTGTCAGTGCTGCTCCATTACAGGATGCGGATTTGGGCCCGCAGAGATTTGATTTGGAGGACCGTTTGCTGATAGACGTTGAACAGTTTGCCAAAGCGGAACTGGAGCAACGATACTTTGGCTTGACCAGTAGCCGCAGCAGAATCGCTGACACAACCTTGCGTTGGATAGAGCAAGGGAAGTGTCCGTATCATAGTATCTACGACCGAAAGGCAAAAACTTATATACAGGGGGGAAGAGGAATACGGCTTGACACTCCGAAAGTGGAGATACGATTTCGTAAAGAGGATGAGCAGGGAGAACTTGTGCCGTTTCCGATTGTGCGGGTGCGATCTTTCCCGATCTGGGATGGTGCACCACATACGCCACGCAAAGGAGAGGCCATCGATCTGGATTGCCGGGGACCCGGGACCCCTTACGATTTCGCATATGCGGCCCGGTTTCTGCTTTCAGACAGTCTGAACAAGTTCCCCTACGATGTCTACCTTTTTGGCCAAAAATATTTTATGGTGTTCTACCATCGAGGAAGTGAAGGGGTAAGAATTCCGGAGGATTCGGGCACTGCCGTTATTGAGATGCCCGAAGAGGTGCCACAGGGTAAGGTAGCGGTTTTCACTGTCGACGTCACCAAAAAGAACAGAAATTGGAGATGGCCGAGTTATTACACTCAAACTCGAAGAAAGACGGTTAATGTTTTGATGCCAAAATCGGTTTCCAGGAGGCCGGTATCCGGATCATTATATGACCCCGGAAGCGGCAGACGGGTACCGATTCACATGACGGGGGACGGATCTGGACGGGCAGGAGTGCAGAAACTCGGGGGCGAGCTGGTGATCGGAGTGGGAGGGGAGAAGGATGGCCATTTACTTTATTACAAAAGGCGCGTCAGAAGCCAGAAGGTCAGGTTGCCAGAAGACGCCGATGTTGCTGTGAATCCGGAGGATATCGTAACTTTTTACGTGAGGGTGCCGCCCGAAAAAGTGCCCTATGATAGCATGGGCCTTGGGCTATTAATGCATGCGGACTCGAAACTGCAGGTAGGCGGAATGGAGTTTGCCAACATTGAGGGCTGGCATCGAGGTAAGAAGAAGCCTCCGGCGAGGCTTCCGATGAATGCTCCCCCTGGCGAATATTTCGTGTTTTACGGAACGGAGCAAAAAGTGATCGGCAAGATCACCGTGAAAAAATCCGATGCGGGGAAGACGCTGGAGGTGCAGCCGCTGGAGGAGTGAGGCGGTTTTGGGTGAACTGAGAAACGAACTGAAGAGAGTAAATGCAGAAACGGATTGGATGGAGTGAATTCGCCATGCGGCTATCTTCTGTTGTTTTTTTGGGGGGATTGCGGTGCCACGGTCCTTGCCCTATGGTTCCCGGCGACCATGCCCAGATCCAATCGCGCCTGAGGCGGGCGGGCCGAGTCATTATCCCCAGATACACCTCCGCAAATGTGAACACGGCGCGCGAAAGAGGGCTCGGGCCGTTACAGTTGATTTAAGGGGGGGGAGAATCGCTTCTAAGCCCCCTGAGCGCCCCCTTAGAATCTGCAACCACAGACTGAGCAAAGACATGCGATGGCACGTCCCTATTACTGTGCATATCCAGAGCATCGGTGCGGCCTCGGGTCAGTCGACGGAGGTGTTTTTCGGAGGCGAGGAGCAGGCGAGGTTCCAATCTGGAGACCGGGCCAGGATCAGTTTCAGTCGGGAGCTTTCCGACAGCGACGATTCTGTGGCGAGGAAACTGAC
>JAGXLK010000653.1 GCA_018334735.1 Planctomycetota bacterium
TTGAGGAGTCAGGGGGGCAACTTCACGCATACGAGATAAAATGGTCTTCCCAAAAAGCGACACCACCCGCAGGTTGGAAGAAGACGTACCCTGAGGCAAAGTATGAAGTCATTCACCGGGAGAACTACCTGAATTTTGTGGTGGGGTAGCTCGGATTTTACCGATAGTTTGCCGTAAAACTCTACAGGGAGAGTGAAACAGAATCATAAGGTTTATTCCGCGCGGTGCTCAGCCAGACGATCACGGCTTTCTTTTTTCCAGAAAAGTTTCTGCGCTTGGCCATAGGACGCTCCTTTCGAGTAAACTACTTACCTAATTCCCGAACAGGAAATGTCCAATTCCGTCTGAAGCACAACAGTATAAGTTGACAGTGATTTTGAGACCGGAAAGGGCAGGCGGCGGTTGGGATCTTTTGCGCAGGGGATCCCTTCATGTGCCTTCGGCTCATATCCGGCGCTGAGAACGCTGGCGAAAAACGGATTCAAAATCGAGGTTTTTTATTCATGACCCCTGAAATACTGACGGTACTGGCCGTCCTGTTTGTGACGGTTCTCCTGATCGTAACCGAAGCTTTACGAATCGATGTCGTCGCGATTCTGGCCCTGTTATCGCTGGTATGGCTGAACACAATCGAACCGGCCCAGGCCCTCTCCGGATTTTCCAGCAACGCTGTTATTGCCATCATCGCCGTTATGATCCTGGGGCAAGGGCTGTTTCAGTCCGGAATAACCTATCATATCGCGAGTTTCATCCTGAGCATCGCGGGGACGGCCCGGCGTCGCATCGTGGGGACGATTTCCCTGACCGTGGGGATTATGTCGGGATTCATGCAGAACATTGGGGCGGCCGCCCTGTTTCTGCCCGTGATGGTGGGAATATCCAAGCGGGAAAAGATTCCCGTAGCGAGTTTATTGATGCCCATGGGGTTTGCCGCTCTCCTGGGCGGCACGCTGACAATGGTGGGGACCAGTTCGCTGATTGTACTGAACGATCTATTGGAAGCGGGCGGACGTGAGCCCTTTAACCTGTTCAGCGTGACCCCCATCGGAATCACTCTGCTGCTGTCGGGAATCCTCTTCTTTTTTCTGTTCGGCAATATGATCTTTCCGTCGGGCCCGGGAATAAGTGAAGATGGCCATGAAGAGTCGGAGGAACCCGCTGAGACCCTGATCAATATCTGGGGGCTGTCCGATACGATCTACACGTTTCGAATCGGGGAGGGGAGTTCCCTGATTGGGCGGAGCCTTAAAGAATCGGGTATTAGTCAGGAATACAACCTCATTCTCATGGGGATCGGGGAAAGGGAAGGCTCTGATTTTGACATCTGGCAGGACGTTGAGTTCGAACAGGATCAGCGAATCGTTGTGCAGGGACTGGAGGAGGATATTCGGCGGTTTGCCGAAGACAAAGACCTCGACCTGCACGAACAGGAGATGAACTTGCAGGATGATGATGAGCGTGGCTACATTGAGGTCGTGATCCCCATGCGTTCCAAGCTGGTGGGGAAGTCAATTCGGGATCTTGCTTTACGGGAGACGTACCAGGCTCAGGTCGTGCGATACTTCAGCGGCAGGGAGGTCGTGGAGGAGGGCATCGCGGACCGAAAGATTCAGGCCGGTGACACCTTCATTCTTCAGGGGAAGTGGGAGAACCTGAAGTTCTTCAAGGAGAGCCAGGATTACATCGCCGTAACGCCCTTTCCCGCGGAGCAGGAAGTCGCGGAAAAAGAGACGAAGAAGGCCGTGCTGTCAGTGTGTTGTTTTGTGGGGGCCATCGCTTCGGTTTTCCTCCTCGGTGTACCCATTTCCATCGGCTTCCTCACGGGAGCGTTTGCCATGATACTCACAGGTGTATTGAGTATTGAGGACGCTTACCGGGCGGTGGAGTGGAAGGTCGTGTTTCTGATCTCTGGCTTGCTTCCCATCGGAATTGCGATGAAGGAAACCGGCACTGCCACCTACCTCGCCGAAAATATTATGAGCCTGATGAGCGGATCATCGACCTTTATCATCCTCCTGGCGATCGGCGCTCTCACGACGATTTTTTCCCTGTTCATGTCCAATGTGGCCGCCACGGTCCTGCTGGTTCCGATCGTTCTGGAAATTGCTACGGACTTAAACCTTGACCCCCGGGCCATCGTCCTGCTGGTCGGTGTTTGCGCGGCCAATTCCTTTATCATTCCCACCCATCACGTCAACGCCTTGCTGATGACGCCCGGCGGATACAAGGTCAAAGATTACCTGAAAGCGGGGAGCGGGCTTTCGGTGCTCTTCCTGGTGGTTTCCGTGTCCTTTATCTATTTTTTCTACCTCCCGTAGGGAGAAATATAGGGGTCGGACCAGAGCAAACGCCAGAGATCAGAGCTACAGAAGTCAGAGGACAGCGGGCAGCGACGGCGGGGGTGAGGCACCCATGGGCGAGAAGGGGGTAGGAGTGGAGAAAACTCAGGGATGTGGGCACTGGAGCGCAGCGACTTAGTTCAATCGCGCCGTCTGTGCGAGCCGAGAAGGTATCCGCCGAGGAAACCGCATCCGGCCGTCAACAACAGCAACGCGAAGCGGGGCATGGTGGCCCGAAACATCAGAAATCGGGTCTCAACCGATTCGTGGTTCTGAAAAGCCAGGATCAGCACGGCTGCCCCGACGATGATCAAAAGCAGCAGTCGGATCTGGCCGTTAGATACCATTCCCTTCTTATTCATCGCTATCCTTTCCCATCAATTGAAGTCGCCTTCCACAACGAGTACACGGTAAACGAAAGGCATGTCCAAGTCAACGCGTTTGCTCCATTGGCCGTCAGAATGTCGAGGGGGACAACTGCGCGCGCCTTTCAACCAGGAGGCCGGGAGAAGCCCGACCACAACCTGCGAGGAGAAGGGCGGTCTGTGCGCCGCGAAAACGTCGGGTACCTCAGACCAGGTGGTGAAGAAACGCGG
>JAGXLK010000654.1 GCA_018334735.1 Planctomycetota bacterium
GGAGAGGAATGCTGGAGACTTCTGGTGAGCTGTGTCACGCCGCCAAATTCAAGCCCGGACATATGCTCAAGGATCGAGTAAATGTGTCCCTGACCTTTTAGAGGCGGCATTTCTCGCCGGATATCATCGCCAAAACTCATCAATGAAACTCTATGTTCGTTAACGAGCCCGAGATATGCCAGGGCGACACTGAGTTGAAGGGCACAGACTCTTTTCTGCGCGAACGGTTGGACCATCGACCCGCTCCGGTCGGTGAGAATATGGATGTGGAATTCCTGGACTTCCTCGAATATTCGGATGAACAACTTTTCCATTCGTGCATAGAGCCGCCAGTCGATCGCGCGGAAATCATCTCCTGGTGCATACTGGCGGCGGTCTTTGAATTCCTGCGTGAAACCGGAAACGGGACTATTTTGAATCCCTTTATTACGCAAACGCCGTCGCTTGCGGAGTTTAAAGAACAATTTGCGTAACCGACCGAGAAATTCATGATCGAATATTTCCTCGTCCGTTCCCTCCGAACGAGTGTCCTGTGTTTTCCGTTTGTTTGTATCTGGCATTATTTGGGTTCTTTGAGGTAACTACTCTGAACTGGATTCCATGGCAACTACACGCCATGGAGGATAAGTAGTGTAGAGAGTTTGGTTTTGAATAAGACCAGTGAAAGGAATCCACTCGGATGGTCCATTTTTGCTCAGTTTTACGTAGACAGAGGCACCTGAGTAAGAGGACACACGCGGGTAGCTGCCGCCACTTTCCTGCTTCTCCGGGTTTTCTCCTCTATTTTGCAGTATTTTGGGCCATTTTTGGTGGAACTGCGTTTCTCCCGTCTTTACTTCGACACTCATAATCCCTGCCGGGCCGGTGACATACGCGTATTTACCATGCGGGACTATCTGTATCCAGGGTCGTGAATTACCTTTCTGCATAATTTTCGAAAGTTCATACCTTTGAGTAGTCGTTCCGCTCTCCAGTGATATTGCGTAAAGGCGGCCGTAGTAAGTGACAATGGCCCGGTTCTGCGCTATCCCCGCGCATGCTCCGTGAATTCGCACTGTCTCACCGACCAACGGAAATTCAAGAGGCAGGTGCCATGAATATCCCTGACTGTTGAACAGCAAGACGTTATTATCTGCAAGAATCAGACTGTGTCCGGAACTGCGTCTCAACTGGCCGTGCCAGGCAGCTCCTGGTGAGACTGGATAGAATCTATGTCCTGATCTGAAGTCCCAATTGCGCGGTTGGGCCATATGGTTCAAATAAACGCTGTGTTGGGATGAACTACGTCGGATGGCCACCGGGGGGCCGCTGGGGAATGACCCTCGCGAAGGATAGATTCGATACCCCGTTGCCTGTTTCACGTCATCTAATGAGGGTTGCCTGGAACTGAGTTCGATCGGGAAACTGCGCACTCGGTCCGGTTCAAAGGTCCACAGAAGTTCACCCGTATCGGCGTCAAAAAGGGCTGTCGTCAAACCGTAGACCAAAAGTTTTCCATTGCGAAGCGATGCACCCGAATGCCGGGGGAGGGCTGCATTTGTCATTTCATTGGGCAATCTTTGCCAGATCAGTTTGCCTGTTGAAGCCGCGAAGGCTGCGACAACACCTGTTGCGGGATCGAAAGCCAGAATTTTTCCGCCGTATGGGCAGAGGCAAACTCGCGGCCATTGCTTTTTTCCCGCGTGGGTTGGGACGTGACCGGGGCTGACCTGAGCCGACCACAGAAATCGGCCGTTCGATTGTTCGTAACAATCGAAAACACCGGCTCGCGGAAAGTAAATGCGGCCCCGGTCATCTGCCACCGGTTTTGCAGGGCCGAGTTTCAAGGCCCGATCCCGGGGGTGTGAGCTTGCTCTCCAAATTCTTCGTGCGGTGGGACCTGAACGGAGTGCGACCGTAGAAGGATTGGTTTTGGCAACGGTGGTTGCTGCTTTTACGAAAGTTTCTGCCGGGGAGAGCAGATCTGTTTTTTGCCAGATCAGTTTGCCGGTTTGAGAATTCAAACAGGTCAGCTCACCGTAGCTGTCACAGAGCAAAATACGGTTCTTGGAAAGAGGTTCGATTGCGGTAATCGGTGAATCGCTATTGCTTTCAAAAGCCCATTTTACTCGCAACGGTTTATCAATATGAGTGGTACTGGGTTTGGTTTGCTTTGCATCATTTTTTTCACTGTTGCCAAGTAGCTTTCTTGCGTGCTTGCGCCCCAGAGTGAGGCCATCTGGAAAGCGGATCATGACTGACGCCGAGTCGTGTTTGTCCTTCACCTTCTGGGTTGCTTTGCGGAAACGTTCCGTGGCGTTTCTTGCCGCTTTTTTTCTTCCCATTACTCTCAAAATATATGCTTGTGTCCACCGCACCCAGAGGTTCTGCTCGGAATTTGAGATCAACTCGGCGGCATCTTTGGTCAGGCGAAGGGCTTGATGCAGATCTTTGGTGCGCCTTTCTGTGAGACGATACGCAATTGACCGCCAGCACGAGGCAAGCTGGTGAGCTTTCAGAAGATTTTTTGTTTTTTCTGGGAGAGAAATTTTATCATTTCCGAGCCGGAGTTGCTCAAGGGTGGACCGTAGCTTTTCTTCCCGAGCGGATACGGCCAGAACCATAAGGCGTTTCTCCCAATGCGAAAGAGAGCCGGGTTCAAGTTCCACAAGTTGCCTGGACAGAGAAAGACGTTGTTTTTCGTCAAGCATGTTGTGCAACTTGCCATAAGCTCTGGAGAGCAGGGCGGCATTCTGGATGGCCGAAAAGTCGATATTGCCGATTTTTCTCCGCGCCGAACTGGAATTGTTCTTCTGGGCGTAGAGCAGAGCAAGACGGAGCCAGCACTGATGGCGGGAATCAGGGTCTTCTGCTGCGAGTTCTTTCAGATGTTTTTCAAGTGTTTTGGTTTCGCCTGTTTGGTTGTCAAGAATTGAAATAAGTTGACGCCGTAA
>JAGXLK010000655.1 GCA_018334735.1 Planctomycetota bacterium
TGGTGTCCTCCGGGATCAAATGCCGGAAGCGGGTATCTCCGCGCGGACAACCACTGGGATCGGGCCCCGTATATATTCGAGGTCTGGAACGAAGAATATCTGGGGCTTGACGTCTACCCGCCCGATGGGCACGATCACGAACGTTCCGACCAGCGTTTCCGTAAACACGAAGGCCTGATCTGGTGTCCGAGCAGCCGACGCACACAGGAAGAAAACTGGCTCTATCAAGATTCCTCCATCGATTCTTCCAGGGAAGCGATGCCCTGGGCAACGGCCACCGACTACGCGATCGTTGGTGGCGCCGGGTATCATACCAGCTCCAAAACCAGCACCGTGCCCTGTCCCGCTTTCTCCATGAAAGCGTGGCACAGTTCCAGTGGCTTCCCGCGTCTGTTCTCAATGGACATTTGCAACTGGCAGGGGAATTTCAGTCAATACCAGGCGCATCAGAAGGATAGATACCCGGACGGACTCAATATCATTAGTTGCAACGGCGCGGGCAAATGGCTTCCAACGGGCGAGTGTACCCTCTATGGCCCGGGTTCCTGGGGAAATCCCAACTGGCAATATATGTGCCGAACTTACAAGCTGATCCCGAAAGGTTACGAGTTCCCATACAATATCAAGGACCATCACAATGACCTCTTGAAAGTAGCGAGAGATGGTCATGTTGCCAGCATCGGCGGGGGACTCGGCTCCGGGTGCGCGCCCCTGAACGATTGGGGGTATATTGCTGATTGGTAAACTTTTTCTCATTTAAGAAAGCGGCGACTTTAGAAGTCGTCACATGGACGGAGCCGTATTCAGCCTTCGTTTTTTGCTCGAGAAGTGCTTTGAACGGTTTCCCGTGAAAATAGCCGTGCGTTTTGACAATCACCTGTTCAGATTCTGTATAAAATTCGGACTGGCTTTGTTCGCCGACTGGCGTCATCGTGAAAAACATAAACAGTCCCCCAGACTGATGAACCGAAAAGGAGTTATATAATGTCGCAAAAAATGGTGTATAAAAAAGTTGGGTTCACGCTGATCGAACTCCTGGTTGTGATCGCCATCATCGCGATCCTGGCCGCGATGCTGATGCCGGCGCTGGAACGGGCGCGTGATGCTGCCATGGCAGTCGCCTGCAAGAACAACCTGAAACAAATCGGACTTGGCAACATGATGTACGTAAACGATTACGGTGGTTTTCTCCCAGGCCCCCAATGCGTTGACCCCGCCACCGGAGAAGTCGTTGATGGTGGAAGCCATTGGGACGGCATCCGCTGGCCGCATGTGCTATCGCGTTATGGAATAAGTGGAGGCATTTTCACGTGTTCGGCGGTCGACCCTGATTCTATAGGAAGATACGACAGCATGTGCCCCGATCTTCCCGGATTTGATAATGCCCCCGAATACAATACCTATACGTGGAATGGGGCTTCTTCTGATATCTGGAACACTGCCTATGAGGGTTATTATGCGCCCGGTCAGAGCCACCTTAATCGTCCGACCGGATACGTACAATCCGAAACGGGCATGGGTCCGTTGCCGCATGAGGATGCGACCTGGGGGCCTGCCCTGAGAAAAGTTACTGCCTCCCGGTCGATGATGGTCATGGACCAGACCCAGTGGGGCGGCTGGGGCGGCAACATTGGCCATATTTACACCACCAGAATGTCCGACATGCGGGAACTGTCCACGGGTATGCCGAACTGTTGGATTAACCTCGGCGTGCCGGGTTTTACCTGCACGGAGTGGGCCTCTGATGGATCTTGGATTGATGGGAGGAAAAGCCCGCTTCACGGGCAGGGCTACAATGCCCTCTTCGGCGATGGACACGTGGACGGTATGACCGCGGGAGAAACCACCCTCCGTGAATGGGCGGCCGTCAACGGAGACCTCGTGGAAAAACGTTAAGGGAGGAGCGAGCATCTGGCCGTGCTTTTCGTTCGACACGGAAAAAGCCGCAGCTTGCTTTGTCCGTATTTAAAGCGAATTAGTGTTCGGAGGACGAACCGTGACGTGCTCGAGCTGTTGCGGCCACTGGCACCATGAAAAGGATAAGCAGTCCCCCAGACTGATGAACCGAAAAGGAGTTATATAATGAGGCAGAGCATCGGTTATAAGAAAGTTGGCTTCACGCTGATCGAACTTCTGGTTGTCATCGCCATCATCGCCATCCTGGCGGCGATGCTGATGCCGGCCCTGGAACGGGCGCGGGAAGCCGCCCGCCGCGCGGTTTGCATGACCAACCAGAAGCAGATACACCTGGGCGGAACGATGTATGCCAACGACTGGAACGGGCTACTTCCTGGCGGAGGCTACGACTGGTACCGCAACCTCGTCGGCGAACGGAACCGCGGCAATGTCATCTTCTTTTTCAGCGATTACCTGTCCGTCCCCATCGTCGGCAATCCTGATCCTCAAAGTATCCAGCCGGGCAACTCCTACAGCCTCGCAACCCGAAATTGCGTCGTTTACTGCCCGAGCAATCGAGGTAACCGGCCCCGCTCCAACAAATACGCAAGTTCCGAATGGAGCCCGGACATGATGCTGCGGGGTTTTGGCACAGTGGACGGCCAGGACTGGTGGTTGGGATTCGGATATCCCTCGCTGGGCAAGATGGCTCGTTCCCGAAACGGATATAAGAAGACGTTGATTCAGGACATGATTTATCTACAGGAGTGCCCGTCTTTCCCCGATTATTACGAAAGGTACAATAACCACTGGCAGGGTGGCGAACCGGCGGGAGGTAATGTTGCCACAGCGGACGGCGGGGTCAAATGGGTCCCCGCCAGTGAATTTGTGCCCCATAGCGATTCCAATGCTCGGGACCACCCTGCGAATTACTGGAATATCCACTTCGGTTATCATAAGGCCGCGCTCGGAAAACCGCCCCCCACTATTCGCGTCCGTGTCCCGCCAAGTGGAAGCTATTCCTTTCTCTCTCTT